>CAZKDT010000120.1:0-8242 GCA_964551515.1 uncultured Desulfobacteraceae bacterium
AACTTGAACTAAAACTATAGATCTTTTAAAATAAAAAAACGTCGTTTTTCAAAGAACGAAATTAAAGAGAAATGTTATTTGATTAATAAAATTTTTTCAACAACTGATCTAAGTTTTGGAAATTCCGTGTTTCCAAGAACTGAAAGATTATGCTTTAATGTTTTTATAGCATCAGGGATATATTTTTCAAAGTATCTTTTTGCTTTGATACGACTAAGATAAGCAAAAGCTCCCAGTATCTGAAGGTTTCTTGTTATGGCACAATATTTATAACAGGCAAGAAAGCTGTTGGGATCTACGTTCAGTAAAGATGAAAGAGTTTCAACAGAAAAATGAAGAAGTTGATTCTGCACGGAACGGGACAGCACAACATATGGATCGATTAGCAAAGAAGCTAGGTCGTACTGGATCGGCCCCAAACGTCCCCCTTGAAAGTCAATAAAATAAAAACGATTATTTTTTACCATGATGTTTCGTGACTGCATGTCCCGGTGCATAAATCCGTTGACCGAGAATTCAAGAGCCTTGTCCGCAAGATATCTAAATTCATCCTCAAGATCTTTAAAACAAATATTCATTCCAATGTATTTTCTTAAGAAAACATCAACAAAGTAGCGGCATTCTTTCTCGAGAATAAGATCCTGATCATAATATGAGGTTTGATATGTCCAGGTTGGATCAAAACCCTTTGCACCGGTTATGGAGAGTTGTCCTAAAAGGGTTATGACTGATTTGTAATATGAGGTGATTTCATCCTGATTTTCAGTATTAAGAACAACGGTCTGAAGATTTACAACCCCCAGATCTTCCATGAATACAAGGCCTGAGAACGTATCATAAAGATATATTTTCGGCACCTGTATATCCTTATCATGTAAATGTCGGCCGATGGCAACAAATGAGTCCGCTTGGCTGGTTGATTGGTTTTTTCTGATGTTGTGATCTGCCATGATCAATGATCTGTTTCCCGAGGTCAGCCGGTACCAGTTTCTGTCAGATCCATCACCCTTGAGCCCGGTGCGAACAATCCTTTTGTTCAAGCAATTCGGGAAGGCGAGCTTGAAAGCTTCAATTACCATATGTTCGAAAACAGCCTCGCTGTACCTTTCCGGGGTGCCGATATCTTTCCACCGGTATTGCTTTGAAATAAAAGCGCATACTTTTTTATTTTTTGATATCAGTTTTCGGTATATATCGATGCTGTTTGAAAAGATATTATCAGGTATTAATTCAAGAACCTGCGGATCCAGAACCTGTATTCCGGTAAAGGTGAATTTAACGGTTTCTTCTGGCCTAAGAATATATGAACCGGAAGCAAGGTGAGAAGGAAAAGGAGTCGAATCATGCAAATATGTAATAAAACCGTCTTTATTTACCGTTACCGTGTTAAACAGTGGGTCGTCATAAAGAACTAGTGTTACCGGATGACTATGGTTTAAGTGAAAATCATAAACTTTTTTCAAATCTATATCCGTAACAATGTCGCTGTTTATGACCATAAAGGGATTATGGTCCCAGAAGTCAGCAACATTTTTTATGGCCCCCCCTGTACCAAGGATTTCCGGTTCATAGCGGGTGGTGACAGGGATTGCATATTTTTGCCTGGCCAGATAGGAATCTATCTTTTTATAAAGATGATGAGTGTTGATGATAACAGCTTTACATCCTGCATTCTGCAAACTTAAGATAATGATATCGAGCAGGGAACGCCCTGCAACGGGAAAAAGCGCTTTGGGTATGTTTTTTGTAAAGGGGAGCAGACGCGTGCCAAATCCAGCGGCGAGTATTAAGGCTTTCATTTAAAGATAATTCAAATATTTTTGGATTGCATCAGCATAGAACTCTATCCTCTCCTTATTATCGGAACCTTTTACACCGTTGGTTGTGAAAAAGTCTATTCCATTATTATAGTTGACTATGGAGAGCGCTTCTTTTCGTTCGATTTCTTTATTTTTATACATGCGTTTTCCAATGCTTTCAATTTTTTTTATACGATCTTTGGGTTTAATTGAATTTGGCGGTTGTTGCATGAAAAAATTTAATACGATCCAGTATGATTCAAAATAGGTTTTAAGGAAACTTGCAAATAATCTCAATTTTCTAAAACCCGAAGAGGTCAGATTGTATGTGTCAGGCAAGGTGGGATGAGGCATTAAAATGGTTTCATCGATAAATGTTTTTATATTTTTACGAACAAAGTACTCCGTAATTTTATCGACATCATATGCGAATTCATATTTAAAGAAATACTGAAGGAACTCGTAGTCGGAATGCAGATCGGAAGCCGAAAATTGAAAAGCATCCTTAACAAGGATTGCAAGAGAGGTAATTGCCGCCGGAACAAAAAAGGCGATACAGTTGTTTTTGTAATATTCGAGGTTTGGGCGTTTGCTCTCGTTTACCTTGAACAGTACATCGGTAAGACCGGCCTTCTTGTCTTTTGTGATACGTTCAACGAATTTTCTCTGTACGTATGTATTAAGCACATGTTCCACTGTATGAACATAATCGAGAAGAAGTGTATCGGCAAGTCTGGCTTTTTGTGAAATCAGATAATTCATGTATGTTTCAACATTCGATATCAGGTGATCAAAAGAAAAACTTTTTTTTGAACCGTTCATGATAGCAGCGGCAACAAGGGCGTGAGGTGTAACAACAGTAACCAGATTGATGGCGTTTATAACCCTGTGACCCAGATTTCGGCAGAAAATGTTAAACTCTTTGGATTGCATATCCTCAATCGGTGTGCCGTATTGCAATAAAAGCTCTTTTAAAGGGATTGGTTCATGGAACTGAATATAGATTCTCCCATACCTTTTTTTTAGAAATTTTCCTGCTTTAATAACTTGCAGCAGACTTTCAGGCTGCTTTTCTTTTCCTTCGACTTCATGGAGATACGAGCTTTCCTCCAATACCGTATCATATCCTATAAAAATAGGTGCGAATATCATGTCCTTACACGCTTTGTTTTTATAAGCATTGAGAAGGATCGAAAGGAGTCCAAGCTTAGGCAAAATCAATTTGCCGGTTCGGCTTCTACCGCCTTCAATGAAGAATTCAATATTGAAACCTTCTGCGAGCAAATTGTGAATATACTCTGCAAAAACCCTTGAATAGAGGACCGCTCCTTTGAACGTTCGTCTTATGAAAAAAGCGCCTCCGCCCCTGAATAAAGGGCCCACAGGCCAGAAAGAAAGATTTTTCCCGGCAGCGACATGAGGACACGGCATATTGTTGTGATACAAAAAATAAGATAATATCAGGTAATCGATATGGCTTTTGTGGCAGGGGACGAAGATTACAGGGCCTTTTTTGGACATGCTTTTCACTTTGTTGAGGCCGTCTTTATCGACTGTTATGCCTTCAAACATGGTGTTCAGGACCCAGGTTATCAAGGCCGAGGCTATTGTTATGATAATCATACTGTAGTTAGCGGCAATTTCATCAAGAGAAGCACTTGCCATTTTTTGTAACTTTTGAATTGGGATATTACGTGCTTTTGAATGCTGTTCCATGAAGTTTTGAAGCCGTTCGTTTGTAAGGATGTTTTCCTTCATTTCATACCTTGACTTCAAAACCGGTCCCGTGATGCTCTGACGATGACGATTGATTTGAGTCAAGAGATTGCGTCTTAAGGCGAGGGCTTGATGTTCTGTGCTTTTTTCACGGTTTTCCGAAAGCGCTAAAAAAGTTTTGAGGTTAACCGGTTCAGATATTTCCACAAAAACCTTGCCGGGATTTTTGAACAAGATCAACAGACGTTTTATCTTGCCGGGATTTTCTTTAGTGCCGAACAGAATGTCCATGATGTTCGGCATAGATTTTTCCGGCTTTTTATCGAAGAACATAAGCTGAGGAACAAGAAAAATGGGGCGATCAATCGATTTCTGCATTTCGATAAGATATTGAACAGGGTCTTGTTTTGCTCTGATAAATCTTCGGTGGAAACCTTTTTGTTCAACCAGAGAAAGTAATGCCGTCCGGCCGTTCATAAGTTCATTCCGGATATATCCACTTCCATAAGGATCAGGAAGCGTCCGGTTATGAAATATGTAATCAAGGTATGAAAAAAGGACTCTAAAAAATCGTGATACCGGCTGCCAAATAAATATTTTATAGTCGAAACCTATCTGAGGAAATGGAAGACCGTTCTGCTTGTAGCGGGTGTAATAAAAGAGGTATAGAAAGTAACTTTTGGGTTTCGTAACATATATAACAACCCCTTCTTTTTGAAGGTTTTTTAGATTATGGGTTTGCTCCTCGGTAACCTTTATGCCGGAAAAGAAAAGTTTAAGGATAAATGTTGATAACAAACCGATATTTTCAGGCAGTTGAAAAAGATAGTGATCGTGTATGTTTTGCGAGATAGTATCGTTCTTTCTTCTTAATTTGGTTCTAAATTTATCAAGTTGCAATTTAAGCCATTTTGACATGATAATATTCATTTTAAATTTATATACAAAATTTTTCAACTAACAGATATAAATTTTGATTGCAATCTTTTCTTTAAAGAAGTATGATTCTGAAATAAATATTGTAATTTTAGATTGTTATATTTTATGAAGTTTTTTTTAAGGATAGTTTTTGATCAAAATATCAAGATTCTTATATAAAAAAATTAAGCTTGCGTTACAAAATAAGTTGTGCTAATTTGCAAATTCTTCTTTTGGGAAAAGTTTTTTTTAAATAAAATTAATTAAAATTAAAGGAGGATGATTGTCTATGAAAACATTAATTGGTGGGGCGGCCGGTGCTGTATTGGGTCTCATTGGTATGTCCATATGGTGGAAACCATTTTTGCAGCTTTTAGCCGGTGCCATCCCGGTAATGCTTCTGCTTGGCGGTGGTTTGGCTCTTTATCTGGGTTTTGACGAACTCAAGGATACCTGGAAGAAAGATGATACAACAGTTGAAACTCCAATCAAAACAGATGAAACTGAAAAATACAAAAATGAAGTTAAGGAGCTGAAAAAAGAGATCGAAGCTCTAAAAGCTGAAAAAGCAAAATAACAAGCTGATTCGCAAAAGCACAGTAACTAGTGTCCATCCATAAATGAGGATTTTTGGTCAAGATCAAACCTCCGGCTCGTAGAGCCTACGCCCCGGAGGGGCATGCGAAAAAAATAACCACAGGCATATAGTTAATATTCCGAGGATTATTTTTTGAGCATAACACAGAGATTGGTCAAAAGACCATTTATGGATGGACACTAACTATTTTGATGGCAAAATGAGAGAAGAACAATAGACGCCTTGCGAATTGATGAGTCTGTTGATTAATGAGGATTTTTGGTCAAGATCAAACCTCCGGCTCCGCTTCTCTCCGAGGCGTAGGATCGTGCCTTTACGAGCCGGAGGCCAGCCCGTAGGGCTTACAGGCCGGCCTCCGGCTCGTAGAGCCTACGCCTCGGAGAGAGGGTAGAGCCTACAGCTCGGAGAGAGGGTAGAGTTTACACCCCGGAGGGGCATGCGAAAAAAATAACCCGCCCAGTACGATCTGCCGGACCTACCCCGGTTGAACACCCGAAGGTTATCCGGTTCAACAGGGCAGGTGGGACAGGCATATATTTGATATTATGAGGATTATTTTTTGAACATAACCCCAGTATCATCTTCCGGAGCTACGGACAGGCGTGGAGATTGTGCGAAAAGACCATTAATCAACAGACTCATTGATGCAGAGCGTTTATTGTTGTTTTTGTGAGTCGCCAGTTTTTTTTATGGCCGAAGTTGCCAGAAAATCTGCTCTTTCATTACCCTCATGACCGGCATGTCCTTTTACCTTTATAAATTTCAGATCCTTGAATTTTAAAAGAGTATTTTTTATGGATTGTATGATAGCCTGATTTTTTCGGGCTTTCCAGCCCAAGGTTAGGACTCCGTATGCATACCCACTGTCCGTAAAAATGCGTACCGGAAGCTCGGTATTTTTTATGGCCAGAAGACCTGCTCGGATTGCTTCAAGCTCCGCAATATTATTGGTTGCAATACCGATATATTTTGATATCTCTTTTTCATGTTTTCCAAAACAGAGAACAACCCCTATCCCCGATGGGCCGGGATTCCCGGAAGATGCTCCGTCCGTATAGATGCGGATAGTATCCCTGTATAAGTTGCTGTCCGGGATCTCAGCGTTTTTTTTAAGCTCGGTTTTCAGTTTTTTTTGGGATTTTTCGGCCGATTTTTTACCTCTGGATCTTTCGGGCTTGGACTGGATCGAATTGATGGACTTGATATTTTTTTGGTTAACCCAGTATTCGTAATCCTGGCCAAGCTGATACTTGATCAAAACCCTGCCGTCTTTAACAACAGGTTTTTGATTCCGATCTGTAGCCAGCCAGACTTTATTTTTTTTAAACCGCATTCGCTTCCAGTTTATTTTGTCATCAGTCATTTATTTGCCCTATGAAATTCACGGAGTGACAGCGCACCGCGTTTCACCGGAGGCATCGGCCCTTAAAACTCTGAACCTTGAGTCCTGAACGGTTACTCATGTGTAAAGGTGAAATTTCCGGCTTATTGCTATAAACTCTTTAAGATCATCTATCCAGGATTTTTCTATATTATCTATATTATCAAGGTTTTCAATACGTTGGCGTATATTCTTGTTGCCGATTATTAGATCGATCGGATATTTTTTGAATTCATACTCATAAGGTGGAAGCTTCCATCGGAACTGATCTATATGATTGAAAACCACAGCCTGAAGCAGCCTGAGTGTTGTGATATATGGTTTGAATTTATACGGGTCTGTTACATGGATCTGAAATCCTTTGCATAGAGTCCCTTTGAATTTGTTTGACGTCGGCTCAAAAACAACCGGTCTGAGTGTTGCACCTGGCAACCGGTTTCCACCAAGTGTTGACAGCAACAGCTTTGTATTGATAAACGGGGCGCCGAAGATTTCAAACGGGCGGGTGGTTCCACGACCTTCAGAAACATTGGTTCCTTCCCACAGTACCTGGCCGGTATAAACCATGGCCGATTCAGGCGATGGAATGTTGGGTGAGGGCGGGATCCAGGGAAGGCCTGTATCCCGGAAAAACATCTCTCTGTTCCAGCCTTTCATGAGGATAACTTCAAGATCACAGCCGATACTGTACTCACTGTTGAATAAAAGAGCAATCTCACCGATTGTAAGTCCGTGGCGCATTGGGATGGGGTATCTTCCGACAAATGAAGTGCATTCTGAAGTCAAGCAGTTCCCTTCCGTGATGCTGCCGGATAAAGGGTTCGGTCGGTCAAGAACCAAGACTTTTTTCCCGAATTCTTTTGCAGCCTCAAGACAATAGGACATGGTGTAAATAAAGGTGTAAACACGTGTCCCCACATCCTGCAAATCAACGATGAATATGTCGATGAGATCAAACATCTTTTTATCAGGGACGCGGGTTTTGCCGTAAAGACTGAAAACAGGAATGGTTAACATCGGATCAGACATATCATCCGACTCAATCATGTTGTCCTGTTTTTCAGCAAAAAATCCGTGCTGAGGTGAGAATAATGCTTGAATCCGACCTTGAAATTTCCGGTTGATCAATTCGCGGGCATGGCAAAAGTTTCTGTCAACCGAAGCAGGATTGCATAAAAGCCCAATCCTTTTTCCTGATATCCATTTTGGTGGAGACTCGATAAACCTTTCTAAACCTGTTTGAATGCTCATGTTATAAACCCAACCCGGAGAGAAACAAGAAATATGTGCCACCAAGGTATAAAGACTCCGAGCATTTCATTATTTATTATTTTTTAGTGCCTTGGCGTCTTTGTAGCGAGGATAAAAAAAATTACCCTGTCTTCGTGAGGTCACGTATAGACAATCACAAAAAGCAAAAAGTTATCCATAAAGAAACTAATGTGTGATGAATTCGACTTTTTATCATTGTGATATTGGATTATATAACCATTTAATTAGATATGAAAAATGATTTATGTCAAGCTGTATCTCCAGTCTTAATAAAGTAAAAATGATATGAAAGCTTAAAATATATTGATTTTGTTTGAGAATCTGCTATAATTATGTTTAATGACATGAAATTGAAGTGCTTGGATATTAAAATGATATAGAATTGATACTCAGGGATCAGATTAATCAGTTCAAAGAACTATGGAAACTTATGGTCGGGTTATAAAGGGAAATAAAGATCCGGGTCCAGGCGCCGCCCCAGAGGGCTCTTCCCCGACGGGAGGGCCCGGCTTTGATTATCCCCGGAGGGAATTTGCTTTATTAAAAAGTCATTGACTT
>CAZKDT010000121.1:0-8226 GCA_964551515.1 uncultured Desulfobacteraceae bacterium
AAGGAATAAATATGGGATATTTTTTAAAGCCATATTATGGGCAATTTTAATCACCCCAGGTTAAAACAAAACAGGACCGTGCCTTTAAAAGCACAGCCCTGCTTTATTTACAGATAGATTTTTTTTTAGTGGCCGGCGCCAAACAACCCGGCAATCGCAGCTGCCTGGGGGTGCGCGTAGATAAGAATCAATGCGACAACCAGTGCATAAATACAAAGCGATTCCACCATGGCGAGACCGATCAACATAGTAACCGTAACTTTACCGGATGATTCGGGGTTTCTGGCAATACCTTCAACAGCACCCTTTATGCCTAAACCCTGTCCAATGCCGCAGCCAAAGGCTGCAATCCCGACTCCAAAACCAGCTGCAGTCACACATGCGATAAAAAATTGTAATGCTTGTCCTTCCATAATCTACTCTACCTCCTTTTATTAAGGTTTTTTTGCTTCTTCCATTTTCCCATTAAAAAACAAAAAGCAAAATATTATTTTATTATAATTACTTCAGACCTCGTCATTCAGCTTGAAAAAATAATCGTGACCCCTTAATTTTTGGGGGATTGCATGAAAATTGGACACTGGCCCTCAGGTTTCAGGTGTCAGTAGTGAAAAAGCGAGAGCCAGCCTGAAACCTATGCTTCGAGAAGGCTTCACCACGTCCGATAATGTCCAAAAAAAACCTGTTTTTCAATCATGTTACGAGATCTGTACTTATAACCGTAACAGCTTGACGAAAAATCAAAGCAATAAAACTTAACCAGTCATATTAATGCGCATGCTCAATAGCGCCGGTAAAATACATGACGGAAAGTAAATAAAATACAAACGCCTGTACCAAAGCAACAAAAATGCCAAGAACCATTATGGGAAGCGGCGCAAAAAACAGACCGGCCAAAGCAAAAAGAATCCCCGCAACAAGTTCATGGCCCATCATATTTCCCATAAGACGGAAAGAAAGTGACAAGATGCGCGCTAAATGGCCAATGATCTCAATGGGGAATATAAGGGGTATCATCCACCATACAGGTCCCAAAAAGTGTTTTATATATTTGACTCCGTGATATTTAACACCGATAACATGGGTAAAAAGAACAACAACAAGTGCACATGAAAGGGTTGTATTCAAACTGGCGGTGGGCGGATAGAATCCGGGAATAAGTCCTATGATGTTGCATGTAAAAATATAAAGAAAAACCGTCCCGAGAAGCGGAAAGAGCCAGCGACCTTCCTCCCCCGTGATATCAATTGTAAATTCTTCAAGTGCTGAAACAATGATCTCCATAACATTTTGTACTTTTGTGGGAACAAGGCTTACACTTTTAGAAGCAAGGAACCCGAGCACGATAAGGATGATCATAACAACCCACGAATAAACAATGTAAGGATATGAATGGGCGAAATGCCCAAGACCGATCAGTTCAAACAACTTTACAAAAAAGAGATACGGATGTTCCACTTTAAGTTGCCTCCTTAAAAATACATTTTGTTAGTTCGCACATGGTTGCAATCATTATACTTGCAACCACAACCGAAAGACCGATAAAAAGCCCCAGAGGGTCAACATAGTGACCTGATATGAGGAAAAATATAATAAATCCGCTGATTAAAAAGCGGATATAATATTTGGCTAAAACAACTCTGTAAGAAGACAGGCGGGACGGTTTGAACGCTTTTTTAAGTGTCCGGTACAATAAATGAAAGTTGACGGTAACAATAAGTCCGCCGAAAATGATTCCCCTGGCAAAATCAGGAGATAAAAGAACAAGCCCGACAATACTTGAAACAGAAAATAGAATCCAGTTTGAGTGAGTAACAAATTTTAAGAGACGCTGCTGAATTTCCACGCTAAAAATATCCTGTTAGAGTTTTCTGCTCTTTTTTATTGCAAGCCCAATATTTCTATATCCCGCTGCGATCCCAAGTCCGAGGCAAATAAGCGTAAACCACGGAGTTGTGTTAAATACCCGTCTGTCAAGGTAAACTCCCACAGCAAGTCCGATAAAGATGGAAAGCGCTACGGACAAGCCGATGCTGCTATAGTATGCCAGTTCCTTTATGGCACGTCTGGTTTCCCTCTTCATGGGAAAGAACACCTTACTTGAACAAGAAAAAACTCCTGAAATCAAGAGCCGGTAAAAACGCATTGCATCTAACACATGAATTTAAGCAAGTCAATGCAAAAAAATATTAAATTTGGTTCACCTCGGATTTCTGTGATAACCGGATTTGATATTAAATATAGATTGCTTTTGGTTTCAGGTTTCAGGTGTCAGGGGCTAAGGTTCAGAATAAATGACACTGTTAATTCAACATTAGTTGCCAACAAATCGTTTGTCTTTATTTTGAATAATACCCCGCCTACACTGTGGATAACCGGTTAAGATTAAAAGATAAAATAGCTGTTTAAAATTGCCTGTATGACAATTAAATATTCTTTTAAAAATGGCTCAAATAATCCTGGATTTAAGCCCAAATAAAGTGAGACTTAGCAATAGTGTTCATCATTCCTGACACCTGACACCTGAAACCTGAAACCTGAACGCTTTCGATTATAGCTTAATGCACCTTACGTCAAAAACCGGACCGTCAAGACAGACATGCATGTAACTGACTGATGTCTCTTTTCTTTCAACCGCACACCCAAGACATGCCCCCATGCCGCAAGCCATGATTGTTTCGATGGAAATCTGGCAAGGTACGGTATGCTTTTCTGAAATACCCGCCACACATTTTAGCATCTCCAAAGGTCCGCAGGCATAAATAATATCCGGTAGATTCTTCTCCAAAGCTATTTCAAGAGGATGGGTTACAAAACACCGGTTCCCGACACTTCCATCATCCGTTGTTATATGAATTTTCATTCCCATATGCAAAAAATCATCGCTGCACAACAGATCATCTTTTGATCTTCCACCAAGAAAAACCATGCATTCAGAGGGATCTGCTCCTTTTGTTTTCAGATATGAGGCCAAAAAAAGCATCGGCGCAACCCCGATCCCTCCGGCAACAATAAAAATCCGTTTATAATGGTTTGAAAATATAAACCCATTGCCCAGGGGACCAAGGATATTTACAACATCACCTTTACCGTGTTCGGAAAGCATTTTTGTGCCTTCTCCCACGACCTTGTAAAGAAGTTCAATCCCTGATGTCCGATTTTCGGTTTTAATAATCCTGTGTATTGAAAACGGTCGAGGCAGAAAAGGAGTCATCCGGCCGGGAAAGTGCAGCATGATGAACTGACCGGGTGTTGCTCCTGAATACCCCCTGTGACACGTTAAGCCAATCCTATAATATTCGTTTCCTGCTTGTTTATTCCACAGAATTTTTGCTTTTTCGTAATACATATTAAAAATATTTGGTGGCCATAAAGAAGTGGTAGATTTTGGTTTCCGGCAAGGCCCGAGCGAGTTTTCAACCCCAGGCATAGCGCGCTATTTCGAGGATTGAAAACGAGCGAGAACGCCGCCGGGTGTCGAAAGATGCCGTTTGGTGGACACACTATTTAAGACCGATTACAGATGCAAATCTTCCGGTAGCACCCTCTCCGCGAAACGAAAAAAACCGGTCCGGATCGCATTTTGTGCACAACCGGCTTAAATTCACGTTATCCATTAAAACCCCTGCCTGGCAAAGCTGATCACAACTTAATGACCAGAAATCAAAATGGTCGTTATCATCCTTGTACTTCCAGTATTTCTTGGGGATCTCTTTTTTGTAGTTCACGAACTCGGCACAGCATGGACCCAGGGACGCACCGATCCCCGCAACAATATCACGGGCAAAGCACCCAAAGCTTTTTTTCATTGCCTTTATTGTAAGGCCGATAATATCATTTATACTTCCCCGCCATCCCGAATGAACATTTGCCACAACTTGCTGAACAGGATCATACATAATTACCGATTGACAGTCGGCCACCTGTATCACAAGAATCTTTTTTCGTATATTCGTAACCAGAGCATCCCCTACACATTTGTGTTCGGAATGCGGATTGAACACACGAATCTCCTTGCTTAAAATTTCCGTTTGTTCAACTTCATCGCAAAGATCAGAATCAAACGTGAAAGAATTATTATCTTTCGAAAATACCACGACTTTGCTTCCGTGAACCTGATCTGCAAAAACAAAATCTTCTTCGTTGAAACATTTTGATATTATTTCCCTGTTCCGCCTGACATTCCGATTGTCATCACCGACACCAAAACTGATATTTAAGCTCCGAAAAGGACCGGTGCTTACACCGCTATTTCGCGTAAAAACTCCATGCTTGATACCGGGAAGCTTCGCAAATTTTTCAAATTCTAAGAACGAAACACCTTTTCTGTGCGTTATTATCATACCGTGAACTTCCTTAGCCCACATCCCCAGAGGAACATATCAATAGGATGTAAATCAAGACTGTTATTTGCTAAGATTGCCATGGCTATTTGGTCTCGGAGCCACAATTTGTCAATATGAAAGGATAAGCGTTTACCAAAGGTCTTAATTTACACCCCACCAGAACTGAGAAATTACTCCCTGGATTGATAATGTTTTGCGATTCTTTGGATGATTCGTGAAGTCGAAATTTCAGGGACTACCGGAACTCTGACTACTTTGCCGCCATTTGCTTTCACAATATCAACCCCTATGATCTCCGCTTCAATCCAGTCCGCTCCTTTTACAAGTACATCAGGCTTTAATTCCTTTATAATTTTTAACGGGTCAGGTTCATTAAAAACCGTAATATAATTTACACATTCCAAACCGGACAAAACTTCAGCCCTCTGATGTTGGTTTATTATCGGCCTGTTTTCGGGTTTTATGGATCTTACCGACTCATCGGAATTCAATCCCACCACCAGAACATCCCCCTGGGACCTGGCAGCGGCAAGATAACGCACATGACCCACATGCAGAATATCAAAACAACCGTTTGTAAAAACGATTTTTTTTCCTGACTTGCGCAGATCATGCACAATTTTTATCAAGTCTTTTAATTCTAATATTTTAGATAACATACCTTTTATATTGAATATTCACTATTGACGATTGATGATTTTCTGTAACAATTTACAGATATTCTCACAATATCGTTTCGTTCAGAGAAGTATATAACGCCCAAAGTTCCGAGCCAATCCATTCGGAACTATTTGATCCAGCGTTTTATATCAATCTTCAATTTTCAATCGAAAATCTTCAATCATATGGCCCGTGCCAGTGTAAGCACATCTACATGTCCGGCACCACCCTTCAATAAAACCTTTGCACATTCACTTACAGTAGCTCCGGTAGTATAAACATCATCCACAAGCAGTATTCTTTTACTTGTGATTTTCGAACCTTTTCTTATCTGGAATGCATTCTTAACGTTTGCCAAACGTTCCTTGCGCCCTAAACCGGTTTGGGGTTCCGTCCATCTTCTCCTTGCAAGAACATTTATATCAACCGGCATATCCGGCAATCTGACATTTAAAAATTTCGCAATGCATACCCAGTCCTTTACCAAAAGAAAGGACGGGTTGAACCCTCGCATTCTCAGCTTTTTTGGATGTAGTGGAACCGGCACAATCAGATCTATATTCATTTTATCCCAAAAGCTGATAAAGGCAGCAAAAAGAAGGGTGCCAAGAGGTCGTGCCAATTGAATTTTACCTTTATATTTAAAACAATGTATCACCGCCATCAGTGTGTATTTATAAATCCCCGCTGATCGGGCTATTCGGAATTTCTTTGGTGAATCGAGGCACTCTCCGCAAACGTGATCTTCCCCTTGCCTGCTTTTAAACACCATGCCGCATCGGGAACATTGGGGAGATTCAACCGGCAAGAATCCTGATGCACAGGTCGGACACAAGAAGGGAGACATCCATTTCCCAAAGACTTTAGAAAGATTGACCGAATAATAATTACCATGGGCGGAAGTTAACACTGGTTCTTCAATAAATTCCTTCGCAATATTCGAATAATCCGCATCCATAGCCACTGGTTCCAATTTGCATACTTTATGCTGTGCGGAATGAAAAAAAGATCCGCACACCAAACACCGCGTCGGGAGAAGGGCTTGTTTAAAAATGTTGGCGATACGAATGAACATATTTTGAGGCAACGAATTGGGGCGTAAATCGAGACTCTTGTTTACTAAGATTGCCATACGTATTTGGTTTCAGGTTTCAGACCGACACAACTTTTTATAGACATAAAGATCCTCCACCTCCATATAATTGCTATGGGTCACTTGGTTTTCCCTTAATTCTGAGACCTGACACCTGAAACCTTAATCCTGAAACCTGAAACCTGACATCAGAGCCACGGTTTGTCAATAGACAAGGATCAGCATTTACCAACGGCCTTGATTTACACACATATAAGCCTAAAAAATCTGGTGTTCTCCATAAATTATAATAGGTTCAAGACGTCAACACAGGCATCTCTGCCTGAACGCCTCATACAGGGCAACCGCTCCCGCCACAGAAGCATTCAGGGAAGTTACCGGTCCTTTCTGTGGAATGGACATCAAAAAATCGCAACGTTTTTTTACCAGGAGTCGAATCCCTTTTTCCTCCCCACCAACAATAATTGCAAGACGACCTGTCAAATCGCTCAAAAAAATTGATTTGTCCGATGTTTTTTCCATTCCGGCAATCCACCATCCTTTTTTCTTCAAGACCCCAATTGTGTTGACCATGTTTGTTACCCGTACAAGATGGATATGTTCCAGAGCTCCTGCTGATGCCTTAGATACTGAAGGTGTGGGAGAAACAGACCTGTCCTTTGGAATGATTATACCGTCAACGCCCACACAAAGTGCTGTTCTAACCAGAGCGCCCAGGTTATGAGGATCCATGACATTGTCGACCAGTAGCAATAAATGGTTTGTATTATCCGGCTGGATATTATCTATAATATCAGAAATTCCGGATAGCGGGAAAGGACTTGTCCTGGCTCCGATTCCCTGGTGTCGATCTGTTCCGGTCAGATATTTTAACTGTGAAATTTCCACCCATTCCACAGGTTTTTTTTTCGCTTCAGCAAGTATCAATATTTTTTCTAAACGTTGCGAGATCTTTTTTTTTGCAATATAGATTTCAAAGAAATTTCTACGACCGGCTTTTAAGGCTTCAAGAACAGGATTGATTCCAAAAAGTATCTCTTTTTTCACGATTATCTTTCAGGTGATTATTTTTTTTTATAATAATATTTCTCGATAATTGCTGCAAGTTTTTCAATTGATACGGACAGCTCATCATTAACAATAATATAACGGTACAAATTTTTTTGGTTCATCTCTTTTTCCGCAGTTAAAAGGCGTCTTTTAATCGTTGTCCTGTTTTCGGTTCTTCTCATTTCCAAGCGTTTTCTTAGCGTTTCAAGTGACGGTGGCATGATAAAAATCGTGATACTGTTGGGATAATTCTTTAGTATCTGGATGGTTCCCCGAACGTCGATATCAAGAAGCATGTTACGCCCGGAAGACAAACCCTTTTCCAAAAATTCAGCCGATGTACCGTAATAATTGCCGTGGACTTCCGCCCATTCAGCCCAATAACCACTTTCTATCCTTTTTAAAAAATCCTTTTTCTGGATAAAATAGTAGTCGACGCCGTTCTGCTCACCATTGCGAGGAGGCCTTGTTGTGTACGAAACCGAATAAAGAATATCCTTAAAGCGATTAAACACGGCTTTGGAAAGGGTTGTCTTGCCGCCCCCCGACGGCGCGGAAATGATAAAAAGACGACCATGTTGACTATTTGTCTCTTTGAGATTCGAACCGGATGGTCTGCTTTTCTGTTCATTCATGGTCGATTATTCCGTAGCCTTGAGTGTTGAGTATCGCTGGGATATTGTTTCGGCCTGTATGGCGGAAAGAACGATATGATTACTGTCCATAACAATGATAGAACGAGTTCTGCGGCCGTGTGTTGCATCTATCAAACGTTTTTCGTCTTTGGCCTCATCTTTAAGACGTTTCATAGGAGCTGGATTGGGAGACACAATAGCAATAACTCGTTCAGCAACCACTGTATTTCCAAAACCGATATTCAAAAGATACTGATTCATATACCCCCCTCACCCGGATAAACCGGTGAGACCTTTACAAAACGCCCCTTTTTGCTCAATTTCTGCGCCTGCCCTGTGGAATGCGTAGCCTATTCCTCTGGGGTCAGTCTCAAATTTTAATCCTCGAAATACTCAATGTATTCCTGCCTTGTATGTTCAAAGTTAGAGAAAATAAAAAATA
>CAZKDT010000122.1:0-8207 GCA_964551515.1 uncultured Desulfobacteraceae bacterium
TTTCTTAAGGCTCACTAACATGCTCAAACAGCCAGACCTTTTACATTTTATCACCAGATGGCTCCATAATTTATTGAGATGTTACTTTTTGTCCAAAAAAATGGCGCAATTTTTAACGAAATGTCAAAGTCTGAAGTATGGCTAAATGGTACCAGTGTGTCAAGAAAATATTAAACACTTCTATATATCCAAAACCTACTCACCACTTTGGCTTGACAAAAACTGTTCTGCCATTGTAGTCACTTTGAGCAGCATTGTAGAATATTATCAAAAGAATTTCCAGCCAAACAACAAAATTGTCAATGCTGGTTTTAAAAAATCAATATTCTGGCTTTAGGGCTCACTCAAAAATAACTACACGTTTTGGATACCGATGCATTCTGACTGGCTGCGTTACAAAAATCGAAATCTGCTTGATATTCCTTAAGTTTTCGTGCCTTTCCAGCCGGGCGCCTCAACTCCCAAAATTGTAAATTTATTTTTTCGTGAACCCTTACAGGAGAACAGCATGAAACCATTATTTGCCATCGTGGGATGCGGAAAACTTGGAACAGTCCTTGGAGTATTTTTAACCAGCGCCGGATACAGACCTGCCGGATTTGCCAGTAAAAGCTTGTCATCAGCCAAGCAAGCTGCAGACATCATCCAATCCAATCATTTCAGTGATGTCCCATGGGAAATAACCCGAAATGCGGATCTTGTTTTTATAACAACACCGGACGACGCCATAACAAAGACTTGCAATAACATTTCACAAAACAGAGGCTTTGCCAATAATACTGTAGTGCTGCACTGTTGCGGCGCACTTCCGTCAACTATTTTATCGGCCGCGAAAAAATGCAATGCATTTATTGGATCTATGCATCCACTCCAAAGTTTCGTTTCGGTTGATTACGTCACCAACCCTTTTAAAAATATAATTATTTCTATAGAGGGTGAAAGCCATGCGGTTAAGATGGCAAAGAAAATTGCAGCCGATCTTGGCGGGACGAGTGTCACGATTCTAACAGAAGCAAAAACTTTATACCACGCCTCTGCCGTGGTGGCATCAAATTACCTGGTTACTCTGCTGGACCTTGCATTCAAGCTTATTGGTGAAGCTGGAATAGCGGGCCAGGATGCATTTAACATATTAAAACCTCTGATTGAGGGTACCTTATCCAATATAGGAAAAGTTGGAATTCCCGAAGCGCTGACCGGTCCCATTGTCAGGGGAGATTTAAAAATCGTGGAAAAGCATATTGAAAAAATCGGACTCATAGCACCAGAACTTCTTGCCTTGTATAAAACTTTCGGCTTTCATACTGTCGATATCGCAAAGGCTAAGGGCACGCTTTCAGAATCATCCTATCAAAATCTGAAAAGGATATTTGGTCCCCCACCTGCTGCGAATCCTTCTTAAACACAAGTTTCAGTCGGTTGGAAAGAGATGCACGCCGTCGTGGAGCGTTCTCCTTGTATTGGGATTCAGATGCGTTTGCCCTGGTTTTCGGGCTGACAGGGCTTGACTTGGAATGTCTTGTTGATTATACTTTCTCAACATAGTCATACTTAAACTGAGCGTTTCAAATTTTAAAAAGGGATTAACTATCTTTTATTTTTAATGAATTAAATAGTTAACTATAGCGGAACAACATCTTCCTTGTATCTGCGGCAACCTCGACAATCGCTCAATTTAGGTCATGGAATAGTTGACAATCTTGAGGAGGAAACATCGATGGATTTTAAGTATCATCTCGAAAACGCCTGGAAAATGACATTGCAGTATATTGCCCCCCTATTATTTATGACACTTGCCATGATTGTCATAAGCATCATTACGTTAGGTATCCTGGCGCCGGTAATAATGGCCGGCTATATGCATTCCATTCTACTGTTGGTAAGAGAGAAACGCGAGCCCAAGGTTCAGGATATTTTTTCACAAATGAGACTTTTTTTGCCTCTTTTATGCTTTGGTATTGTAGTCTTCATTATAACCATAATTGGAATGATGCTTCTTTTCCTGCCCGGAGTACTGTTTTTGATTGCGGTCTCATTCTGTTGCCTCTATATGCTACCGTTGATGACAGACAGAAATTTGGGCATCATTGATGCTGTCAAGCAAAGTTATTCAATGGTTATAAAAGATTCTATTGCGGACCACATAGTGGTTTTTATCCTATTTATAGGCATATCTGCGATTGGAAGTTCCGTATTTATAGGATCTCTTTTTACCCAGCCTCTGGCAACAATCTTCCTGCTGTCAATCTATGAAACGCTCGGAAAGGCAAAGGTAAAGCCTGCGACACCGCCTGGTCCGCCTCCCCCTCAACCGCCAGTAACCGGAGAATAATTACCTGAATCTTGCATGAAAATTAATGAGAATCTTTAGGTTGCTTATTTAAAGCGGATTTATACAACATCATGTAATTATACGTTTTACCCAAATAGTATATGGGATAATGATCTTTTTTTTATTCATTAATTTTCACCCAAAAGGCAAAATTCAGGTATTAAATACCTCGGGAATTTTACAACTTTTTACGAAACCGTCTAAATCAGACTTTCTACGAGTTCATCAAGTATGGACCTGAGCAAAAACAAAATTCCCAAAAATGTTAAAAACATACACCTGATCGCTATCTGCGGGACCGGAATGGGCGCCCTTGGCAGTATGCTAAAGGATTTAGGCTATACTGTAACAGGCTCGGATCACAAGGTGTATCCTCCCATGAGCGAGTTTCTCTTAAATAAAGGCATCGAAATTGCCGAGGGTTTTAATGAAAAGAATGTTTCATACGGTCCGGATTTGGTTGTTGTGGGAAATGCCGTATCAAAAGATAATCCCGAGGTGGTTAGAATGGATCAAATGGGGCTTGAATTTTGTTCCATGCCTCAGGCGGTCAACAGATTCGTTGCTGCCGATAAAAAGCAGCTTATAATAACCGGCACCCACGGCAAAACCACCACATCTTCGATTCTGGCCTGGATTCTTTATCACGCGGGTCTTGATCCTGTTTTTATGATCGGAGGAATCGTAAAAAATTTTAACAGCAATTATCAGCTTGGAAAAGGGGATTACATTGTCATTGAAGGAGATGAATATGACACGGCCTTTTTTGATAAAGGCCCAAAGTTTTTACATTATAATCCTTTCATGGCAATACTGACTGGCGTTGAGTTTGATCACGCTGATATATTTAAGGATATCAGTCAGGTAAGGAAGGCCTTTGATTCTTTTATCGCCGGCATTTCTCCCCAGAGCATTCTGCTTGCATATGATAATGATAAAAATGTCGCCGATTTAATCCGCAAAAGTCAGTGCCGGGTTGAATCATACGGCACAAACGCAAACGCGTTATGGCGTCTGGATGCTGTTTCCATTGACCCGCCATGGACTTTTTTTGAAGTTTTAAAGCATAATGCACTTTTCGGAAATTTTAAGACAAGACTTGTGGGTGAACACAACCTGTTAAACGCGTTGTCCGCCATTGCGGTTGCGGATAATTTGATGATCCCGGCAAAGACAATAGCAAAGGCTTTTGAAACATTTGAAGGTATCAAGCGGCGCCAGGAAGTTCGAGGCCAAAAAGGCGGTGTTACGGTCATGGACGATTTTGCCCATCATCCCACGGCTGTTCGGGAGACCATCCGGGCAGTTAAACCGTTTTACCCGCAAGGACGGGTTGTTGCCGTATTCGAACCCAGAACCAATTCCAGCATGCGCAACGTGTTCCAGGACATCTATCCGCTTTCATTTGACCATGCAGATCTCACCTGCATTCGTAATCCCTCGCGCCTTGACAAGATTCCTCCTGCCGAAAGGTTTTCATCCCAAAAACTGGTGGCTGACCTCAAAAACCGCGGCAAGGATGCTCACTACTTTCCGGATACCGATTCGATCATCGATTTTTTAGTATCAGAAGCAAGGCCCGGTGATTTAATCCTGATCATGTCCAACGGCTCATTTGACAATATCCACCATAGACTCTTAAAATTATTGTAAATTTTCTAATACTGCTGTCTGTGGATAGTGAATGGGATCGGGCTACAGGAATATTTTGAGGCCTCTGGGATCGGGCCACTTCGCGGCCCTCGGTCCAAGCACTAAAGGGGGACAGAGCATAACAGGGCACGTCAAATCGGATAGTGCTTTTATTAATGTGTTAAACACATTAACAGGATTCACGTATAGGGGACTTCCTGCCACACCGTAACCTTAGCGAAGGCGGGTCACGCCATAAGTTGGCGCCCATGCCGTGCGTACACCTGCTAATTAAGCGGATGCAAAAAGCCGCACCGCTGAATGTTGATTCGGCGACTCCTTCATCCAAAGGTTGACAATATATGCATTAAGTGATAATTTTATGCATATAGAAAGGAGACCAATGATGAGAACAACACTTGATTTACCCGAAGATTTAATTGATGAGGCTATGAAAGCTACTCAAATTAATACAAAAACCAAAGTTATTATTACCGCCTTAGAAGAATTGATAAGGAAATCAAAAATCTCCGGATTGAAAGCATTTAAGGGCAAGGTAGATTTGGATATCGATATGAACGCCGTTAGAGGACGTCAATGTCGGTATTAGTCGATACATCCATATGGATAGAGTATTTCAGGACTGGAAATAATTCTGAAAAACTTGATTTCTTAATTGATGAAAACCTCATTGTTATTAATGATCTTATTCTTGCAGAATTGGTCCCATCCTTAAGGGTTCGCAACCAGCGAAAGATTGTTAACTTATTGTATACTATTAACAAGTTGCAACTATGCATAAATTGGGTTCAAATTATTGAATTCCAATTCAAATGTTTGAAAAACGGTTTAAATGGAATTGGCATTCCTGATCTAATAGTTGCCCAAAACGCGAAACAAAATCATTGTGAAATTTATTCGCTTGATAGCCATTTTAAACTCATGAAAGATATCCTTAGACTCCAACTGACGGGTTAAAAATAGGCTATGCAGAACCTCAGCTTTTAGTAGAATGTTCATTACGATTCGCCCAACGCACCTCTCAAGCTGGCCGCCCGAAGGTCTTAGCAACAAAGGTTGATATTTTTTATCGATGGAGGTGTAACATGCAAACCGTCATAGTATCCCCTCAATATCAGGTGGTTATACCAAAAGCAATCAGGGATACATTACAACTGCGGCCTTGGCAGAAAATGAGAGTGATCGAGTATGATGGGCGAATTGGACTGACACCGGACCGGGATATTTCTGAACTCAGAGGATTCCTCAAGGGAATCGATACGCATATCGAACGTGAGAAAGATCGGGTATGAATATTATTGATTCCTCAGGCTGGCTGCAATATTTTTCCGATGGACCGAATGCAAAATATTGCTTGCCTACCCTGAATGATACATCCTCCTTGATTGTTCCTTGTCATTACGATCTACGAAGTTTTCAAGGTTGTGCTTAGAAAGACTGATGAAAATGAAGCACTTCAAGGAGCTGCTGCAATGCAAAAGGAAAAAGTTGTCGAACTTACCGAAAATATCGCATTGATCGCTGCAGCATAATCTTCCCATGGCGGATAGTATCATTTTGGCTACGGCACAAAAATACAGATGTGTGATTTGGACGCAAGATTCAGATTTCCAGTATCTTGAAAATGTAAACTATTTTTTAAAATAGATACGTTCGGCCGGCGTATCGCTGCCGCACAGTTCGGTGGCCATTGCTTGCGAGTAATCAACAACATTGTTAATGGTTTTATTTCACATAACAGGTTGGTGATATTACTTAAACGGATCTTTAGCAGTTTGATTTTTAAATAAGTTCTCGTGTATCAAATGGTGATATTGAGCCGGCTCCATAATTTATTGAGAACTTACACCTCAAAAAGTATTTTTCTGGAAGGAGGGATAATATGCGAAAGCTTTGTTTATGTATTTTAATTTTGGTTCTAAGCGCTATCATTGGATGTGCCACTAAGGCTTGTAACAAAACAAAAGAAGCATATATTAAACAGGGAATTGCCAATACAAAATTAAAAAAATATAACCAAGCCATAGAGGATTTTAGCCAAGCCATCGACCTTGATCCGAACAATGCCGAATATTACTACAAACGAGGAATTACTTATGGTAATTTAGACCAAGATCAGCGAGCTATAGAGGATTTTAACGAAGCCATACGTTTAAATCCGAAATATGCCGAAGCATATTCCAATCGGGGGTTTGTCTATATGGTGAAATTAAAGAATAAGAAAAAGGCCTGTTCTGATTGGAAACAAGCTTGTGAGTTAGGAGACTGTATAAATCTAAATTTGGCGATAAAAAAAAGGGTTTGTAAGAATTAATAAAGTTACCGATTTTGAGAAATAATTTACGAAAACTGTCTTGAACAACAAATCAATACTATCCGGCCGATAGTTGAGATTTAGGAAAAGGAGCTATGCATATGATTAAAGAGATTACTGCGCAGGAGCTTGACACAAAGAATTTTATTAATGATAAGGTCAAAGAGATCCGGCACATGGTTGGAGACGGGATGGCGATCAATGCTCTCTCGGGAGGTGTGGATTCGTCTACGGTTACGATGCTCGGCCATCGGGCCTTAGGCAAACACCTTAAGACTGTTTTCATCGAAAACGGCCTCATGCGCGAGGGAGAACCGGAACAGGTTGCGGGTCTTTTTCAAAAGCTTGGCGTTACGGTTGAAGTAGTGGATGCGAACAAAGAGTTCTTCGCTGCACTCAAAGGAATCAAGGACCCGGAAGAGAAGCGTGAGGCAATTACCCAGTCCTTTTACAAAGATGTATTTGGACGCATTGTCAAAGAAAGCGGAGCAAAACACCTTATCCAGGGAACTATTCTGACCGATATCGACGAGACCGTTGCAGGGATAAAACGGCAGCACAATGTCTTTGAACAATTGGGAATCGATTCCAAGAAAGCTTTTGGTTACCGTATTATCGAGCCGCTTATTCAGCTTCGCAAGGACGGTGTAAGAAAGGTTGGCAAAGCCCTTGGGCTTCCGGCAGAGCTATTCGAGCGCATTCCGTTCCCGGGTCCGGCCCTGTCGGCACGGGTGATCGGCGAGGTGACTCCGGAACGTATCCGGACGGTCCGGAAGGCAACCGGGGTTGTCGAGCGTCTGCTCAAGGATACCGGTGCGTTTCAGTATATGGCGATACTTCATGAAGACCGCGTAACCGGCATGCACGACGGTAAGCGTGACTTCGGTCAGCAGATCGAGGTGCGTTGCTGGGAAAGCATGGACGCGCGGACCGCAACACCAACGCAGCTTTCGTTCGAAATTCTCGATAAGCTCGCTGGCGAGATTATCCGAGATGTGCCGGGCATCGTAAGCGTTACGTACAACATAACGCCCAAGCCCCCTTCAACGATCGAAGCAGTCTAAGGACAGGATGTGCATGAATCTTGGATAAAATATGAATATGACACCTTGCTATTCCATTATCATTTTCGCTTATAATGAGGAAAACCCTCTGACCCGAACGCTTTCATATATAAAAAAACCTGGCCCTGAGGGCCAGGTTTTCTATGTTAGAATAAATCAAGGTTTGAAATGATCAAGCAATATCTCGACCGTTCTTTCCGGCTCCAATTGAAACGAAAACGGTGAAAAATGGTATCAGTCGATTGGGTTAAATGCCGTAGAAGAGAAAAGCGGAAAGTGGCATCATATCAGTATCAGAAGGATTGCTGTTATTTTGCCCAGATAGCCGGCGGCTTAAAAGAAGCCGGCGCTAAGGAACTGGCTGAACTTGGCGCCGAAGATATCAGGCCGGAATTCAGCGGAATTCATTTCAGGGCGGACAAATCAACCCTGTATCGAATTAATTATCTGACCCGGCTTCTTTCACGGTGCCTTGCGCCTTTAATATCATTCGCTTGTCACGATACCGATACGCTGTATCAGAAGGCCAAACAGATCGAATGGGAAGATTTTTTTGCAAAAGGCAATACCTTTGCCGTATCTGGGAATGTTTCCGATAGCGCGATTTCGCATTCAAAGTTCGCTGCCCTCCGCCTTAAAGATGCGGTGGCCGACTATTTTAAAGAAAAAACCGGGCCGTTCGGCTTTTATTTTACGAAGTTTGTCTTTGATTTCTTCTTTTTTCTCCGGAGGTGCATTTTTGAACTGCTTTTCGATTTTTTCGACTTCCTGCAAAAGACGGTAAAGTTCTGGGTCAACCGGAATGAGTGTGGTCAATTCCTATCATTTTGCAGAATATTTTTCA
>CAZKDT010000123.1:0-8198 GCA_964551515.1 uncultured Desulfobacteraceae bacterium
ACAGGCCGGCTTCCGGCTCGTAGAGCCTACAGCTCGGAGAGAGGGTAGAGTCTACGCCTCGGAGAGCCAGGTCAGAGCCCCTTTGGGGCGGCGCCTGGACCCGGATCTTTATTTTTTCGTGGTTATTTTTTTCAGATATTGAGTAAGAACATGTGAGAAAAGACGGGTTCCCACTTCTAGAACCCTTTCGTCAATATCGAAATATGGAGAATGAAGACCGTGTTGAAAGCCTTTGAAGGGATCGTGGCATCCCAGTCCTACCATTACCCCGCCCCACTTTTGGCAAAAGTAGGCGAAATCCTCGGCTCCCATTCTGGGGAGTCCGCTGTGGACCTTGTCAGCCCCAAGAACTTCTCCGGCACAGTCTACGGTGTGCTTAACCAACTTAGAATCATTGATTAGCACGGGATACCCCTTTTTAACTTCAAGCGTTGCCCGGATGCCGCAAGACTGGGCCACACCATTGACCAGTTCTTCAAGGCGTTTTATGATCTGTTTGCGAATATCCGGATGCAGGGTTCTGAGGGTTCCTTCAAGCACGGCGTCTTCCGGTATGATATTTGAAGCCGTTCCGGCATGAAAACGTCCGATGGATAGGACTGCGCTTTCCTGGGGTGGAACCTCTCTGCTGATAAGAAACTGTACCTGTGTGACAAGATGGGCTCCCGCTACAATGGGGTCTTTACAATGATGGGGATGTGCGCCGTGGCCGCCTTTGCCTCTCAATCGAATAAAGAGTGTATCCGCAGACGCATTGCTGATTTCAGGAGCTATTCCGATATGTCCCACAGCAAATTCGGGATACATATGCCCGGCAAAAGCTGCCTCCACCGGTTCCGAGTCTAAAACGCCGGTATTCAACATGGCTTTGGCGCCGGCTCCGCCTTCCTCAGCAGGCTGGAAAATAAAGAGAATTTCACCGGAACCGTTCTCACGCCATGAGTTTTCCATGAGCCATCGTATGACACCGAGGGCAATGGTGGTATGCCCGTCATGACCGCAGGCATGCATGAATCCCTTATTTTGCGATTTGTAAGGGACATCATTTTTTTCCTCCAGGGGAAGGGCATCCATATCCGCTCGAAAGGCCACCATGGGGCCGGGTTGAATTGCGCTGACCTTCGCTACAACACCGGTTCCCCCCACGCCAGCTTGGAAAGGAACGTTGAACTCTTTAAGCACTTCACAAATTTTGCCGGAGGTTTTCTTTTCCTTGTAAGCCGGTTCCGGGAACCGGTGGAACCCGCGACGCAACTCCACAAGCCAATTGTAAAACTCATCGGACAGTTTCCCATGCATTCCATACCTCCTAACCTGAACAATCCGGTTTTCTCTTATTTTTGTTTTTTTGAGAATCCTTAACGCAAACTTGCAAAAAGTTCAACGATGAATTAGACAAACGGGTAATGATATATATTTAGTTGCCTACGGCATATCAAGGCATGGTTCACAAGGTAATTTCTCAGTATAATCTTTTGGAGGGATTAGATTAGATGCAATATCCTTTGGGAGACTCTCAAGCCTTTGTTAAACAAATATTGTATGCGATTCAAAAGAGAAACCAAAATAATACGGTTTTTTCCAAAGACGTTACAGATTCATCAATGACATCTGCAGTGCTGTTTTTGCTCGGTCCAAATTGCCAAGGAAAAGGATTTTCTCCAACGCCCTGTCTGATTTTAACCAAACGATCCTTAAAGGTAAAACAACCGGGAGATCTTTGCTGTCCGGGTGGAAGTATCTCTTCGGGTCCGGATTCTTGTCTTGCCAAGTTTTTATATCTGAGGGGTTCTCCAATATCCCGTTGGCCTTTCTGGTCAATTTGGCGAAAAAAGCGGCACAAGGAAGCACGAAGACTGGCGCTCCTTTTTGCCACCTGTTTGCGGGAGGGTTTTGAGGAAATGCGTTTGAACCCTCTGGGAGTGAAGTTTCTGGGACCTCTTCCGTCGCAGCAACTTGTCATGTTCCGCAAGGTAATCTATCCAATGGTTTGCTGGAACGGTCGTCAAAAGCAGTTTTATCCAAATTGGGAAGTGGAACGGGTTGTTTATATTCCCCTCAAGGATCTCTTGACCCCTTCCAATTATGCACGGTATCGATTACATATTGCTACAGACCACGAAAACCGGAAAAACCTGGATGGAAAAGATTTTCCCTGCTTTGTTCATGAATATCAGAATGAACCTGAAGTGCTTTGGGGCGCAACATTTCGAATTACAATGGTTTTTCTTGAAATTATCTTTGGATTTAAGCCCCCGGATATGGATTCACTTCCTGTGATCAAAAGATCTTTGGGTGAAAATTATCTCACCGGAAGCATATGATTTAGGGTTCAGGTGTCAGAGTTCAGGTGTCAGGTGTCGGGTGTCAGGGGCTAAGATTCAGAATAGATGGCGCTGTTAATTCAATATTATTTGCCAACAAATTCTTTGTATTTATTTTGAGTTGCACCCCGCATGTACTGCGGATAACAGGTTAAGCTTAATAGATAAAACAACCATTTAAAATTACCTGTATGACAATTAAATATTCTTTTAAAAATGGCTCAAATAATCTTGGATTTAAGCCCAAATAAAGTGAGACTGAGTACCTGTGTTCATCATTCCTGAAACCTGAAACCTTATGATGATGAATCGTTTCCTCAGGGCTGCTTGCCTCCTGACACCTGAAACCTGAAACCAAATGGCTCTGGCAATCTTAGCAAACAACAGTCTTGATTTACATCCACCTCAAACCTTTAGGATTCTTGAACATGGACATAAAAACAGCAAATATTCTGTTTGTGTGCACCGGCAATATTTGTCGCAGTCCTTTTGCGCATGCTTTTTTAACAAAGTTGGCAAATCAAAAGCGGCTTAAGGGTATTGGCGTTGAATCTGCGGGATTGCTTGCACTTCCGGGCAATTCAGCCACCTATATGGCACAACGCGTTGCCGAGGAATTTGGAGTAGATCTTTCCGAGCACAAGGCTAAATCGGTGTCCAAAAAGCTTGTGGTCGGGTCCAGCCTAATTATTGTAATGGAGAAATCTCACGAAGATACGCTTGTAACCAACTTCCCGGAAGCGGAAGGCAAAATCCGGTTAATCAGGCATTTTGCGCGTTATGGTTCAAAGAGGCGGGGCATTGCCGATCCTTACGGGCTTAAGTATGATGCATACCGGTTTTGCTTTCTTGATATTGAAGATGCAGTTCTCGGTCTTGTCGACTTCCTGTCTGACCCCTATCCCAGACAAGCCGGAAAAAACTGCCACGAAGGCACTAAGACACAAAGGATGGTTGGAAATCAAGACCGTTGGTAAACGCTGATGCCTTTCTATTGACAAACCGTGGCTCCGGAGCTTTTTTTAGGTGTCAGGTGTCAGGTGTCAGCGCCTCTGTTCATCATTCCTGACACCTGACACCAAATAGCCATAGCAATCTTAGCAAACAACAGTCTTGATTTACACCCCCAAAGGATATTTTAATTATTTTTTCTTAGTGCCTTGGTGTCTTTGTGGCGAAAATAAAACCGTATTTACGAATCAGAGCACCAAGTTATAGAGGGCATTGGTAATGTCAGGATATTGAAACTTAAAACCATGTTTCAAAAGCTTATCAGGAATTGCCCGCTGGCTGCTCATCAGAGATTTCCCCATTTCTCCCATTATCAGCCGGACCATAAAAGACGGAGTTCTCAGAACAGACGGCCTGTTAAGCACTTGGCCAAGGGTGCCGGCAAAATCACGGTTTCTTACCGGATTCGGTGAACAGAGATTGATCGGGCCTTTTACATCCGGGTTTTCAAGTATAAAAATAATCGCGGCAATAAGGTCATCCATATGAATCCATGAAAACCATTGCCGACCGCTTCCAAGCGGGCCTCCGGCAAATAAATTAAACGCCGGAATCATCTTTGCAAGTGCGCCTCCGTTCTTATCGAGAACCACCCCAAAACGCATTGCAGCGACCCGGATTCCTTTTGTTTCTGCCTGAAAAGCTTCCTTTTCCCAGTCCACGCAAACTTTTGAGAGAAAATTATTTCCGGGCAGGGCATCTTCCTTTAAAACTTCATCTGCCCTGTCACCATAATATCCTGCCGCAGAAGCGCTGCAAAGTATTACATCTTTCTTGTCGGTAATGGCTTCAACCAGGTTTCGCGTGGTCAGAATACGGCTGGTATATATTTGATTCTTATAGTTATCGCTCCACCTCTTAAAAATATTTTTCCCCGCAAGATTGATCACTGCATCAACATCTTTAAGCTTATCCTGCCACCCACCTTTGATTGTAGTATTCGCCGAAATGTAATGAAAATTATCATGTCGGATTACTTTATGGGTTGAGGAGCTACCCACAGCAATAACGCTGTGCTCTTTTTCGAGCAGATGAAATGACAGATTTGTGCCCACAAAGCCGGATCCACCAGTAATAAATATTTTCATGATTATCCCCCCTCTTATCCCTAACGTTGCAAAAGTCGGAGGGCTTCAGAGCCAAGGCGCCAAGGTACCAGCCGTAGTAAACCTACTGCGAACCCTTGGCAACGCCGGATCTGGAGTCCTCCGGCTTTCCCGAAGGGTAAACAACATGGCCTAAAATTAACCCTGTCCTTTGAATTTACTAAGGGTTTGAAATCCAAATGGGAATTAATTATATAATTTATATTATAATATCATAGTGTTATTCGCTTTTTGCCAGGTTGTTTATGCAACGTTAGGGTTAACCCGAACCGTAGCTGTGCAGACCGGGCAATAGATTCACCCCGAAATAGGTGAAGATAACCGCCATAAATCCTATGATTGAAAGGTAGGCGATCCTTTTGCCGGACCACCCCCGCATCATCCTGGCATGCAAAAATGTTGCATAAACAAACCAGGTTATCAAAGACCAAGTCTCTTTGGGATCCCACGACCAGTAGCTTCCCCATGCTGAATTGGCCCAGACTGCCCCGGTGATGATACCTATGGACAGAAAGAGAAATCCAAACATTACCATCTGATGTGTTAACTCATCCAAAACACGAGACTTTGGAAAATGAGAAAGGAAATTGCTTTTACTTTCCGCATTTCTTTGCTTAAGAAGATACATAAGGCTTATGCCAAAAGCTATTGCAAAAGCGGCATAACCTAAAAAGCAGGTGATAACGTGGGCAATCAGCCAGTTGCTTTTCAATGCCGGAATCAGAGGCTGTATGCGATCATTTATATTGGGAGACAGGGAAGCATAAGACATAGCAAGGAAAGCTAATGGAGTGGCAATGGCTCCAGTAACGGTTGTTTTATATTTGCACTCGATTACAAGACAAATAATTACGATGGTAAACGAAAAAAAGACCAAAGACTCATACATGTTTGAGAGCGGTGCATGACCGATACCGAGGCGGTACGATTCCACCCATCGTATGATAATTCCTGTCGCGTTGACAGTAACACCGGTTAATGCGGTCCAGGTGGCCAGCCTTCCCGTGAGGGGTTTCTTGAAAATCAAAAAGGCAAAATAAAAAAATGTCGCCAGGCCATAAGTAAATGTCGTGATTGATAGTAAAACTGAACTGTTCATTATTTGTCCCCTAAGTTCAAACCGTGCTACAAATTGATCAGTTTCTCTGCAATTTTCTTTACTTTGTTTTGCATTGCCAGTTTGTTTTTGTTGGATGTGCCTGTAACCATGACTTGGCTGTTTTTGCCGCTTTTAACTATTTCAATACAGATTCTTTGATGAAACATAAAAAACGTGATAAAAATTCCTATAATCATCCCTATAAATCCTGTGTAAACAACCCAGACCCCGGGATCTTTTGTTACCTGGAGACCGGTATAATACCTTCGATCGGATTTTTCACCGGGGTTAAAGGTTTTTGTTTTTTGTTCTGCCACTGAAATAACCACAGCACCCCTTCTCATCTTGTCAAAATTCGGAAAATCCAAAGGGAGCATGATCTTAACAGGACTTTCTTTTTTGGGCGTTAAAATTCCCATGTAGGCATGGCCGATGTTTTGGCCGCCAAATTCGGCAGACTCCTTGTATTCAATAATAACAAATTTACCCAGACTTTCAGGAATATCAACCGGCTTACCGATAACCGTCTTTATTTTATATGCTTTTCCTGATTCTTTACTGGCAAAATTTAATGTGATGTTTTTCGGAGGATCTTTTCTTTGAATTTTATTCTTTTGGAGAGCATTTGAAGGCATTTTACCGTAGCTGGACTGAAATATATTTATACCCTTATAGCGAAGAGGATCGTTAACGATAATATCTTTTTCATATACCGGCTTTCCCTGTTCAATGATGATTAAGTTAGACCGGTACTCTTTGGGCGCCCCGTTATCATAAAAACTGATGTTAAAATCATTGCATAAAACTTCAAAACCCAAAGGTCGGATCTGGCCGGTATTTCTAATCCGGATGCTGTCAATTTTCTCATTTTCCGGAATGTTGACGAATCCTTCAAAACCGAAAATCGAACCGATCAGTCCGCCTAATAACAACAAGACCACGCTGAGATGTACGGTGTAAACCCCGAAACGGGTCCAGCGCCATTTCTCGGCGAAAATGCAAAAACCTTTGTCGGTTTCTTCCACACGGGTGTATCCAAAATGCCTGGATATAAAAGGTTTATAGACCTTACTTAACTCTTTTGGGCTATTTTTGCCGTCAAATATCTCCTTTTGAGAAAGCTTTCTGAACCTTGGAAGATTAAATGAGGGATTTTTAACAAATATTATTTTCCATGTAACAGAGAGCCGGTCGATTGAACAGACAATAATATTTATGGCTAGCAAAAGAATCAAAAACTGAAACCACCAGGAATGGTACATGTCAAAAATGCAAAGCAATTCAAAAAGTTTGTAAACAAACTCCCCGTATGCACGAAAATATGCGGCAGGATTTTCGTTCTGAGGAATAACCGTTCCAACAATTGAGGTGATTGCTAACGACAGTAAGAGGACAACGGTTAGTTTTACAGATACGAAAAATTTCCAAAACCTATTTGAATATCTCAGAACATACCTCCATTTGGTGATAAACTTATAAATTATGACCTGGAAGCTCCTTATCTTTCATCAAGCAACTTTCTGATTTTTCCGGCAATCTGATCTCTAACAATAGGTTTCATAAGAAATCCACGAATACCCATAGCCTTTGCCTTGTCTTCGCTTATTTTTTCGGAAAAGCCGGTGCAAATTATAATCGGAATATCGGATCTTATTTCCATGAGTTTTTTGGCAAGCTCAACACCCGTTATGTTTGGCATAGTTGTATCGGTGATGACCAGATCGAACTTGTCAGGAGTTGCTCGAAATGTTTCCAGTGCTTCAACACTGCTGGTTCGTGCGGTGACATGATAACCAAGACCTTCCAGTATCTGCTGTAACATGCGAGCAATTTGCTCTTCATCATCAACAAAAAGGATTTGTTCTGTGCCCATCTCCACAGGTGATATGACCCGGGTCTTCTTTGTTTCAGCTCGGGTTTGGATTACCGGCAGGTAAACATGAAATTCAGTTCCTTTGCCCGGCTCGCTGTGAACACTTATGTTACCTCCATGGCTTTTTACTATGCCATATACCGTAGAAAGACCGAGTCCGGTGCCTTTATGTTTTCCCTTGGTAGAAAAATAGGGATCAAATATTCTATCAATCAGAGACTCATCAATGCCGGTTCCGGTATCTGATACTGTCAAACAAACATACTGTCCGGGAACCATGGCCGGGTCTTTCAAATCATCCATATCCAAAGCAACTTCTTTCAAGGTTACATCCAGTTTTCCACCTTCATCCTCCATGGCATGAAAGGCATTGGTCAAAAGATTCATGGCTACCTGATGAATTTGTGAGGCATCGGCCATAACAAGCCCGCATTTATTGCTGATATTATTTTTGATTTTAATGGTGCTCGGCAAAATAGATATGATTAGTTTCAAAGCCTCTCTGATAATAAGCTGAACGTTTAATGGTTTCAGTTTCTGATCAGTCTGACGGTTGAATGTGAGAATCTGTTTGATCAGATCTGTGGCGCGCATTGCAGCCGAAAACACTTCCTGTAAATTGTTATATAACGGGGTTCCTTTTTCAGTAATATCTAACGCCAATTCAGTATATCCGGACACGCAGGAAAGGATATTGTTGAAATCATGTGCAATGCCGCTTGACAGTGTGCCTATGGCTTCCATCTTCTGGGCTTGCTGGAGTTGGGCTTCGAGTTTAGATTTTT
>CAZKDT010000124.1:0-8121 GCA_964551515.1 uncultured Desulfobacteraceae bacterium
CAGGTAGACGAGCATTATCACCCCGGTTTCAGCCGCTACCCCGGCCAGGGCAATGAACCCCACGCCCACGGCCACACTCATGTTGTACCCCAGAATATACATAAGCCACAGACCTCCGGTGAGAGCGAAAGGTACACTCAGCATAACAATAAGACTCTCGGTAATATTCTTAAAGTTGAAGTAGAGCAGCAGAAAAATGATGATCAGGGTCAAAGGCACCACCACCATCAAACGCTTCTGGGCCCGTATCATGTACTCATATTGCCCGCTCCAGACCAGGCTGTATCCGGGCGGCAGTTTGATTTTATCCCTAACCGCTTTTTGCGCTGTTTTGACATAAGTTCCCACATCAATGCCTCTGAGGTCTACATAGATCCAGGCAGTGTTGCGAGCGTTTTCGCTCTTCACCACCGGAGGACCTTTGACGATCCGAATATCGGCAAGTTGTGTGATGGGGATCTGGGCACCGGTGGACGTAGGGATTAGAATTCTTCGAAGTTTTTCAGGGGTATCCCGCAGTTCCGAACCGTAGCGCAGGTTCACCGGATAACGCTCCAGCCCTTCCACTGTTTGAGTGATATTCATCCCGCCGACAGCGGTCATAATAATGTCCTGGACATCTCCTACTGTGAGCCCATATCGTGCCGCCTCCTCCCGCTTAATGTGGTAGTCGAGAAAATTACCGCCGGTGACCCGCTCTGCATATACACTTAGCGTATTCGGCACCTCACGGACTACTGCCTCAACCTTTTCACCCAGTTCATTCAATACTTCTAAATCTTCACCCATGATCTTAATGCCAACCGGAGTTTTAATCCCTGTGGAAAGCATATCGATTCGTGTTTTGATGGGCATGGTCCATGCGTTGGTCAAACCCGGAAATTGGATCGCGTTATCAAGCTCATCCACCAGCTTCTCTATAGTCATTCCTTCTCGCCACTCCGATTCAGGTTTCAGCATAATCGTTGTTTCGATCATGGAAAGCGGCGCAGGATCCGTGGCTGTTTCAGCTCGGCCAATCTTTCCAAACACATGGTGGACCTCCGGAAAACTGGCAATAATACGGTCTGTCTGCTGGAGCAATTCCTTTGCTTTTGTTACCGAAATTCCCGGAAGGGTCGTAGGCATATACAGCAAATCGCCTTCATTCAACGGCGGCATAAACTCCGAACCGATGTTCTTCCAGGGAATATAGGTCACAGCCAGAATCACGATTGCCAACAACAGGACTAGCGTCTTGACTTTTAGCACCAGCTTAATCACCGGACGGTAGATCCAGATGAGAAATCGGTTAACCGGGTTTTTCTGCTCAGGTCGGATCTTTCCCCGGATCATATACCCCATGAGTACAGGGACGATTGTAATAGCCAAAAAAGAAGCTCCCAGCATGGCATAGGTTTTGGTAAAGGCCAGGGGTCTGAAAAGCCGTCCCTCTTGGGCTTCCAGGGTAAATACGGGCAGGAAGCTGACGGCGATAATCAATAAAGAGAAGAAAACAGCCGGTCCTACTTCCTTGGCCGCATCACGGATCAGATCCCAGTGCGGTTTTTTCCCGCCTTCGTGTTCGATATGTTTGTGGGCATTTTCAACCATGACAATGGAGGCATCCACCATGGCCCCAATCGCGATGGCAATTCCCCCCAGGCTCATGATGTTTGCATTGAGGCCTTGTCTTTCCATGAGGGTAAAGCTGATCAGCACGGCCACCGGAAGGGTAAAAACGATGACCAGCCCACTTCTGATGTGAAGCAGAAAAATGATGCAGACCATCGCCACCACCAGGCCTTCTTCAAAAAGGGTTTTTCTTAGATTATCCACAGCCCTCAAGATCAGAGACGAGCGGTCGTAAACTGTCTTTAGACGTACACCTTCCGGTAACCCTGACTTTAGCTCTCCCATCCTCTTCTTAACATTTTTAATAACCTGAAGGGCGTTTTCGCCGTAACGCATGATGACGACACCTCCCACCACCTCCGCGACTCCGTTGATATCGGCAATGCCTCGCCTGAGTTCGGGACCGATTTTAATGGTGGCAATATTTCGCAATAAAACAGGCGTGCCCCGTTTATCGACAGCAAGGGGGATTGTGTAAAGATCCTCAATACTTTTAATGTAGCCCAGCCCCCGTATCATAAATTCGGTTTCACCCATCTCAACCAGCTTGCCGCCTACATCATTATTGCTGCGCTGGATGGCCTTTTTCACCTTCTGCAAGGGTATATTGAACGCCACCAGCTTATTCGGGTCCACAATCACCTGGTACTGCTTAACATAGCCGCCGATAGAGGCGACTTCGGCAACCCCTGGTACGCTGGCGAGTTCATAACGCAGAAACCAGTCCTGAATGGATCGCAGTTGGGCCAGATCATGCTTATCGCTCTCCAGAGTATATTCATAAACCCAGCCTACGCCGGTGGCGTCCGGCCCTAACGTGGGCGTGACCCCAAGAGGTAAACGCCCTGAAACAAAATTAAGATACTCCAGTACCCGGCTGCGAGCCCAATACAGATCGGTTCCGTCCTCAAAAATGATATAAACAAAAGATAAACCGAAAAACGAATATCCCCGGACGACCTTGGCAAAGGGGACCGATAGCATCGCAGTGGTCAAGGGATAGGTAATCTGGTCCTCCACCACCTGGGGAGCCTGCCCCGGATATTCGGTCATGATAATGACCTGCACGTCGGAAAGATCCGGAATGGCATCCAGCGGTATTTTCAACATCGAATAGATGCCGGCCGCAATGATAAAAATCGTCATCAAGATTACCAGAAACTTGTTTTTTATGGATAATTCTATTATTTTTTCTATCATTTCAAGCCCCTCTTTCCGGTCTTAAGATTTGCACCCTAACTGAGCAAAAGTCGAGGATGCCCCAGATTTGAGTCATCAAGGGCGAAGTCGTAGTCGTCTACTGCGAGCCCTTGATAACGAAAAAGATGGGGTGTCATCGGCTTTCCCAACGGGTAAACAAAATGGGATTTTTTATTATATCCATATCTCATTTATAGGAAACTTATGAAAATGGATCTAAATCCTCTAAAATGCATAATAAATCAAACACATAAAATATTTTTCCCGTTTTGTTTACGCTCAATTAGGGTTGTAAAAATCAATCCAAGCATGTCAATATCCTTGTATATACTACTTTCGATGGGTTTTCGAAGTTTCAGTCTTCTCATCCATCTTCATATCTGACATATCGAGATTGTCCGCTTCCATCTTCATGGGTTCAGCAGAAGCCGGAGTTGAACTTTGCTGCCGGACTTCCAACATTTTTTGAATGGCCTCGCGCAGGCGGCTTTCCGAATCGAGCATGAACTGGGCGGAAATCACAATCTGTTCATTTTCTTTAAGGCCTTCTAATACCTGAAACTCATTGTCATTTCCTTCTACTCCGAGTTTGACCTCACGGGGCTGAAATTTGCCCTTGCCAAGCGCCACAAAAACAACCTTTCGAACGCCACTGTCAATGACCGCTTCCTGGGGGATGACCAGGCTATCTTTAGCAACGGCAGACTCCAGATTCACATTGGCGTACATATTCGGCTTTAGCTGAAAATCGGGATTGGGAAATTCCAATCTGAGCCTGGCCGTGCGAGTCTTGGCCGTAAGAAAAGGATAGACATACAGAACTTTACCTTTAAAGATTTTGCCCGGGATATAGGAAAGTTCCATCTTGGCAGGCATTCCATTTCGAATCCAGGGAAGCTCGTACTCATAAATGTCCACATCCACCCACACATTTGAAAGATCGGCGATTTTATACTGGTGCTCGCCCGCTTTTACATAGTGACCCTGAAAAGCGTTCTTCTTGATGACCACGCCCCTTGCCGGAGAATAGATGGTTAGAGTCTTTTGGACGCTACCGGTATTTTCAATTTTCTTTATCTGCTTGTCGCTCAAGTCCCAGTATCTCAGTCGGGTATAGGAGGCCTTTAACAAGCGCTGAGCCCCTTCGCGGATGCTGTCATAGGAACTATCTTTCAGGTCCCTATTCTGTTGAATAGCTAGAAAATATTCCTCCTGGGCCGTTACCAGTTCAGGGCTGTAAATATCGAAAAGCGGTTGGCCTTTTTTTACCGTTTCACCGACAAAATTCACATACAGTTTTTCAATCCAGCCGTTGAATTTGGTATTGACCATATACATCCGTCTTTCATCGTAGGTAATGTTGCCGAATGTTCGGATATGTTTAACCAGGGGTTTGCGTTTTACCCGTCCCAGACGGACGCCCATATTCTGCATGGTCACCGGATCGATGCGGATAGTTGAAGCCGGTTCTTTTTCTTCCCCTTCTTCCACGTAAACCGGCACCAGATCCATTCCCATGGGAGATTTCCCCGGTTGGTTTCGGATATACGTCGGATCCATGGGGGCGGCCCAGTATTTGACCTTTTTACCGGTTTTAGGATCAATCATTCCTGCTTTTAGTCCCTTTTCCGAAGCCAGTGCTTTTGTAACCGTTAATTTCGGTTTGCCGGTGTGGTTCATGTCAAAGCCAGTCCAGGTGATCAAGATTGTCAAAACACCGATAAAACCAAGGGTTACCAGAGTAATGGATCGTTTTATAAATCGTTTCATGATGTTTTTTCCTTTTGCAAATGAGATACATTGTCACCAAAATTCTGAGACAAAAGCGGGGCACCCAAAACCTCTTCAAGTTCTGTACGTTTTTTATAGAGGCTGAACAAGTAATTCTCTGATTGAAGTTCGAAGCGGAGCAACCGAATTTGGGCATTGATCATGGTGTTGAAGTTTACCTTGCCAACCTCATAGGCGATTAAAGAAGACCGGGCCCATTGCTCTGCCTGGATTATCAGGGCATCTGTAATTAGCTTGTAGTTTTTCTGTAAGTTTCGGATATCGGTTACCAGAGCATCTATTTTGTGAGGAAGACCGTTTGCTAAATTTTGATAAGACTGTAAGGCGGCCTGATGATTAAATTTGGTTGCTTCCAGTTTTTTGTCCTGCCTGGTTTTTTTCCAAAATGGAATATTCATTACAACAGAAGTTGAAATAAAATCCGGCAAATCCCGGCCGTTGAAGTCTTCTTCCCGTTGCCCATAGGCCACTTTGAAATCCAAATCCGGCCAATAGTCCTTTCGTGCCAGCTCTATTCCAACGCCGGCCAGTTCGATTTCAGCCTGTTTAACCTTCAGCCAGGGATTCATCGTCAACGCACGGGTTTGCAATTCCTCTATTTTCAGTGCCGGATCAGGATATGGCAAGCTTTCAGGCGGTGTTACCGGGATGAAAGGCTCACGATTAAGCAGGCTGTTGATCCGATCTTCCAGTGTGCGGCGCTTTTTTGCCAAAGTGATCTGTTCATCCAAAAGTTTGCTCAGTTCCACCTGGGCTTGCAAAACATCTTGTTGGAGACCCTGACCTGTTGAATATCTCGTCTCTGATACCCTGAGTAGCTGGGTCAACATTTTAATCAGTCTCTCATTGGTTTTCTGACCGCTGGTAACAAAACCCAATTCGTAATACGGCGTCGCTATTTCCCGGGCAAGTTCCAGTCGTTTTGCCTTTAGGATCGCTTCTTGACGAATAGCTTTCATTGCAGCCTGCTGGGACCGGAGGCTTAATTTCCCGAACCACGGTATTTTCTGAGCGATGAAAATCTGCTTCTGAGTCATTGCTTCCTGATCAAACCTGAAGTTGTCGGTTGGGATATTCAGCAAAGCGATGCCAATGCGAGGATCATTCAACGAGCCCGCGAATGAGATTTCTTCTCTAAGGCTTTTCACCTGGGATTCCAGGCTCTTGATATCCTGGTTATTTGCCAAACCTTCTTCAATAAGCCTGTCCAGCGGTTGTGGCGCCCGGCTGGAAGTGTCAGCGGCTGATCCGTGAGGGGCAATGAAAGCAACCACGGCCACTACCAACGTTAGCCATAAAAACTTGAGCAAAAACTGCTTCATGTCGTGCCTCCTATAATTTTTTCTATTCTGCCACTAAGGCACGAAGAAAGAATAATAAATATATCCTTTGTGCCTGCCCGCCATCGGCTTCGCCTTAGGCGAGGCGGGCGGGTCTTAGTGCCTTTGTGGCAAATATTTTTGGTTCCGGTTTGTCCTGGTTAGTAATTAAAGCAAAACGGGTGCCAAGAACATAACAGTTTGAATATAATATATATATTGTCTTAACGTGAAATGATCGATTTAAAAGGTGCGTAAATTATGCGCATTTTGAGCAGATTTTTAGGCCATGTGCGAAATATATTTGCATTCAGGCAATTGCCGTGTTATTTTTCAAATTTCACTTTAAAGCGACAAAAAGAAGTAAAGAATCATGGCCCAAAGGACCAGGTTTTCAAGATCAAAATAAAATTTTGGTTAAAGTCCACCATTTTGTTCGCAAGAAATAGGGCTTTTCAGAACAGGGTGCTTCATGAGAGTTCTCCAATTAAAACGGCTGTACATCCCAGCGCTTTCCATCCTGGCCGTGGTGATTCTGATGCTCATTATAATCAGTATCTCCACTTACCGTAATCTGGAACGGCAAGAAAAGGCTGCATTAACTTTCCTATATAGGGAGGGCTTGGCCATACTACATACGTTGGAAGCAGGCGCCCGGGCAGGCATGATAATGACTGAGTGGGAGGAGGATTCGATTGAGAACCTTGTTTTGGAAACCGGAAAAGATGATAATATTGCATATGTCTATCTCATCGATTCACATGGCACAGTTATACATCATTCGAATCCATCCTTTGAGAGCATGTCTTCAGCCTGGTGCCCTCAGTTGGATAATGAGGATCAAGTCCAAAGCAGGATTAGAAAGCTGACAGATGGCGCAGAGGTGTACGACTTGGCCAAACGCTTTTCTCCACGCCAATCGTTGCTTATGAAATATGATCATAAAGATGTGATGGGTTACAGGCAAAAAATGGCTTTTCATCAACATTCCGACAACATCATTATTCTAGGGCTGAAAATGACGGCTTTTGAAGAGGCGCGTCGCTCGGATATTCATCATGCCATGATCATGGCCGGAATTCTCGTGGCTCTCGGATCAGGAGCACTTTTTTTTATTTTTGTTATCCAGAATTACTATCTGGTAGACAAAACATTAAAAGAGACGCGGGATTACACCCGACAGGTTGTTGCCAACATGGCCAACGGCCTGCTGAGCATTGACCCGGAAGGCCACATTATATCTTACAACCGGTTGGCTTTAGAATTGCTTGGACTGAAAGAAACCGAGGTTTATGAAATGAACTTGAAGTCGGTGATCGACTTTAAGGAAACTGGGATAGACAGTACTCTTGAAGGATGTCAGCCCGTGCTTGAGTGGGAATTCCTTCACCAGCAAAAATCCGGTGCGCTGATTCCAATTACCCTAAGTGTCACGCCGATTCTTGACGAGAAAAACACCTGTACCGGTGCCGTTATTGTGCTTAGAGACTTAAGAGAAATAAAACGATTAGAAAAGAAGGTCCGACATTCGGAAAAACTCGCGGCCATCGGGGAACTGGCTGCCGGAGTTGCTCATGAAATCCGTAATCCGCTCAGCTCTATCAAGGGATTTGCCCGATTCCTGGCCCACTCCCTTTCGGATCGCACCCGGGAAAAAGAATATGCTGAAATCATGGTTAAAGAGGTCGATCGAATTAACAGTGTAGTCAATGATTTGCTTACGTTTGCCCGTCCGTTGGAACCCGAACTTGCATCAACAGATCTTTTTGAGCTTATAGAACATACGGTGCGGCTACTGGAAACCGATGCCCGATCACGTAATATAAAGATCCGGAGTAAGATCAATCCGGATTTTAACAGCCTTCTTCTGGATGCCAACCAGATAACCCAGGCCCTGCTTAACCTCATGCTTAATGCACTGCAGGAAGTTGATGACGGGGGAACAGTAGAAGTGGGAGCCAATATAAATGAATCGGGCACCAGGCTGTATATTTGGGTAGAAGATGACGGACCTGGAATCCCCAATGATAAAAAGAAAAAAATTTTTGATCCTTTTTTTACAACCCGAAAGAAAGGTACGGGTTTGGGTCTTGCCATTGTTAACAAAATCGTGGAAAACCACAGCGGTGAACTTCAGGTTGAGAGTCCGTTGTCCGGAAAAACCGGAGGTAGTCGATTTACCATTACCCTTCCATTC
>CAZKDT010000125.1:0-821 GCA_964551515.1 uncultured Desulfobacteraceae bacterium
AATGTCAGGTGTCAGTATTAAGGGGAAAACGAGGTGACCAATAGCAATTATATGGACGTGGAGGATCTTGAGGTCTATAAAAAACTGAACATGCTTCCTGACACCAAATAGCCATGGCAATCTTAGCATACAACAGTCTTGATTTACACTCGGCACATTATTTGCAAGGATTATAAGCGAGAAGATTATAGTTAGTTCAGTGATTCAAATTAGATTTTTATTTGAATAACCTGTTTGGGGAAATCATGGGACAGGATATGCCATATGTTAAGTTTTCAAGACAAGGCCAAGCTCATAGGCATGAAGGTGATACATAATGAGAAAGAAACATCATTGTTTGACGGGTTGTCTTTTTGCACTTTTGGCGATCTTGTTTGTCATGCCAGGTCCATACGCGTATGCCGAGAATGCGACCCTGGTCTGGGATCCGAACAGCGATCCCGATCTGGCCGGCTATAGGGTTTATATTGGTTATGAAAGTAGAAGTTACTCCTGTAGCGTTGATACTGGCATGGAAACGAGTTATTCACTGTCAAACCTTGAACCTGAGAAGACATACTATTTGGCTGTTACAGCTTACAATATTCAGGGCGCCGAAAGCATCTATTCGGAAGAATTGGTTTACAAGACGCCTCCGGGCACGCCTATAAATAGCAAGCTGGTTGTCGGTTTGGGCTCGTTCCTCGAAAACGGCGGTTGGTTGCAGGCCATTAGCTTAAGGGACTATCTTCATGATTCATGGTTGCGAGTTGATTGGGATGAATATAATTTGGCAAACGGAGAAAGTCGTCTTGCCAAAGGCGACATTGATGGTGATGGGA
>CAZKDT010000125.1:921-8081 GCA_964551515.1 uncultured Desulfobacteraceae bacterium
AAGAAGAAATCGTTATCGGTCTCGGTCCGGTTCCAGAGGATCCCTCCATTCCTAACGGCATATTTGAGGTTTTAGATGATGATTATACGCATCTGGCATGGGGCCAGATCGACTGGGCAGATTACAACGCCGTTAATGGAGAAACATGGCCGGCTTGCGGGGACGTGGACGGAGATCAAAAAGACGAAATTATCATCGGTCTTGGTCCAGGGGGAAATGGCGTGTTAGAGGTTTTCGATTATACCCCGGGGAGATTGATACATAAAACCTGGATAGAAGTGGATTGGGAGGATTACAATCTTGCTTGTGGGGAAAGCCGTCCGGCAAGTGGCGATATAGATGGTGATGGGAAAGAAGAAATCGTTATCGGTCTCGGTCCGGTTCCAGAGGATCCCTCCATTCCTAATGGCATATTTGAAGTTTTAGATGATGATTGTACGCATCTGGCATGGGGTCAGATCGACTGGGCAGATTACAACGCTGTTAATGGAGAAACCCGACCGGCTTGCGGGGATGTGGACGGAGATCAAAAAGACGAAATCATCATCGGTCTTGGTACGGGAGGAGAAGGTAGGTTTGAAACCCATGTTTATCAAGGAAACCAGGTGGTTTACAGCGAGGGGAACCAGGTCAATTGGCAGGAGTATAATGCCCTGTTTGGGGAAACACGACCCGTTTGCGGTGATATTGATTCTGACAAAAAAGATGAGATCCTTATTGGGCTGGGTAAAGGTGGAGAAGGCATAATACAAGTATTTGATGATGCTCTGGAGGGATATAAATATCTCACAAGTCTGCAGACTGGATTCCAGGATTATGACATTGCAAACGGTGAGACCTGGCCGGTAGTCATCATGTTGAACCGTGTTTCAGGAGTTAATCCGGTGCCCTGGTTACGACTCCTATTGCTCGAAAATTAGCCAAATTATTATTGACAATTCATGTGGGTTCGAGGAGGAGTTTATGGCAGACAGTATTTCTTTAAGCATACCGTTTATGGTCTTGTCCACAAAGGCAAATCTAATGGGAGAGACAGAAAAGCGTTTTCTTACTCCTTTTGGTACCATCGATGCTACCTTCCGGGCCGCATTCGATGTGGAAGAGAAAAAACACCATCTTGAGATTGAAGTGAGTTTGGATGTTGAATATTGGGCTGCTTACAATTGTGCGATCGCCGAGTTTAGAGGCACTCTTATAGAATTTATTTGGGGAATTGCTAAGGATCACCTGATACAGGAATTTCAATTAGGCTTCAATGAAGTGAGCATTCACATTAAAGGGACTGAGATCAACCTGATGGTACCACACGTGAATATTGTTTCCGGGGAATGGGAGGATTGCAATCAGATAAGACATACATGAGTGTAGGTCATATGTTTTTCCGCCAGCGAGGGTGACTGATGCCAAACTTTTTGATCTTGTAATTGAGTGTGCGAGGCGTAATGTCTAACAATTTAGCCGCCTCCTTTTGCACCCAGAGGCTTTCTTCAAGGGCTTTTATGATTATCTCTTTTTCCTGATCCCTGATTGAATGCACGGGATGGGAGGGAAGCGGTTCGTGTTTCGGCTTCGCATGAGGGGGTTCCTGAAGTGTGGTATTTTCTAATTGGATAAATGGTGATTCCTCTAAAATAACGGCTCTTTCAATAATGTTGGCAAGCTGGCGGATATTTCCCGGCCAGGTGTAATTCTTAAAGGCCTCCAATGTCTCTAATGAAAAACCCTTAATTTTTTTCTTCAAATTGCGGCAGCTTTTTTCCATAAGGAAATGAGCAAGGATCTCAATACATTCTCTACGTTCTCTGAGGGGAGGAAGATGTACCCTCAGGATATTGATACGGTAGTAAAGATCCTCCCTGAAGTTACCCTCTTTGACCTGCTGTTCAGGGTGTCTGTTTGTGGCACAAATGATTCTTACATCAGAATGAATTGTTCTGTTACCGCCCACACGTTCAAATGATTTTTCTTCCAACACCCTCAACAGCTTGGCTTGCAGACCCTGGGTCATTTCACCAATTTCGTCCAAAAAAACCGTCCCCCCATTACCTTGTTCCAATCTTCCAACACGAAGCTTGTTAGCGCCGGTGAAAGCCCCTTTCTCATGGCCGAAAAGCTCACTCTCGAGAAGGGCTTCCGGAATATTAGCACAATTAATTTTTATAAAAGGCCTTTTCCGTCTGCGACTGTTAAAATGAACAGCGCCGGACAGAAAGCTCTTTCCTGTTCCTGTTTCCCCTGTGAGCAGAATCGTTGATTCAGCCTGGGAAAATTTCTTGAGCGTGGCAATCGTTCTCTTCATAGCAGGACTGCTGGCGATGATCGCGTCAAAATTGTAGATAATGTCTTGCTCGTGTCTCAGGTAGTCAATTTCATTCTTCAGATGTCTGTTTTCCAATGCCCGTTCAATTGACATGAGGATTTTTTCTTTTGTGAAAGGCTTTACGATAAAATCAAAAGCCCCTTCTTTAATTGATTTAACGATCAAACTTGCCTCATCGATTTCACTTAACACCACAACGGGTGTCTGTGGGCTGAGGAGCTTGATACGCCTCAACAGGCCAAAGTCATCTGGTTTCTCGATCTGAAAGCTGAGTAGAATGATCTGGTAGTTCTCGTCCCTTAAACGCGAATAAATGTCCTTGCCATGGGGGCAATACGTGAGTTGGTAGGTTGGTTCAATGGCTTTCTTAACATAGTTCTGTAATTTTGGATTATGCTCTATTAGGAGTATTTTTCGCATGTTAAGTTACAATATATGAACCACTGTTTATAAAGCTCCACCCGCATTCAAGCATATCAATACTTATAATCCTTTAATTATTATGAACACAATTGAGAAATATTGTCAATATGGAACTGGCTTCATAAAGACTTTATTCTTTCCCTGTTTCCCAATCCCAAACTGAGCGTTTCAAATTTTAAAAGGTAATCAAATATCATTTATTTTTAATGAATTATCTTAATTTATATTTTTAAAATTTGAAACCCTCCGGGATTGCCGATCTTACCGCATCTACTGCGTCAGATGACGTCCCGCATAGTTGACTATAGCGGAACAACATCTTCCTTGTATCTGTGGCAACCTCGACAATCGCTCAATTTAGGCCAATGATAAAACCGACCGGGAAAAAGGTGAAGACTGATGTCGGTGAAGGTCGGGATCAAACTTGAATTGTGAATTAATGTTTGACAATTAAGCCGCGATCATTCAGTTAAATCAATATGGAGTTATGCTTTAATTTTAGTTCACTTTTCCGGCTTGTCCGGTAATAGGAGATTTTTTAATGAAATTTAAAGTAACTTGTTTTTTGCTTATTGTATGTTTATTTTCATTTAGTTCAGTGGTATTGGGGCAGGATTCTTCTCAGGCATCAGATTTAAAGCCAAGTGTATCGAATCTTTCTAAGGATGATATCATTAAGAAGGTTGAAACCAGGTATACTCTCCCAGGTTTTTCGGCTAATTTTTTCCAAGTTTCAACAATAAAAGCCATGAAAATAACGGATACGGCTTATGGAAAAGCATTTTTCAAACGTCCCGACAAAATGAGGTGGGAATATGAAAAGCCCGACCGGCAAACTATAATAACAGATGGCAATACGTTATGGATATACAGAAAGGAAGACAATCAGGTCATGATCGGCAAGGCTCCATCTTTTTTCGGGGACGGAAAAGGATTCAGTTTCCTTTCAGACATGAAACTGATACAAAACAAATTCAGTATTATTCTTGAAAAAAAAACTGGGGATGATTACCATGTGTTGAAACTTTTTCCCACAGAAAAAACATTCGACGTATCGGTAATATATCTGTCTGTTTCAAAAAAGACTTTTGAAGTAGTTAAAATTGTTACCTATAATTCATACGGGGATGAGACACGAATCGAGCTTAGCGACATTCAGTTTAAACAGAAACTCGATGATTCCATGTTCAGTTTTAAAATACCACAGGGTGTTGAGGTACTGCATCTTGACGAGCAATAGATATAATAGGAAAGAAATGATGGCTTCATAAAAAGCCCAACTTTTGCGTTGCGCTGCATTCCTCGTCACCGCTACGTACTACAAGTACGTCTCATTCCTTGGAATTTGCGCGCCTTGAATTTGGCGCTTTTTACTTTGCCATCAAAATCTGACTTTTTACGAGACCGTCAAGAAATGATTGGCAAATAAGGAACCGTATAATGAATGAAAAAATAAAAAGTTTGCTGAAAAAAAGAAAAGCTATTTTACTTGCACATAACTACCAGCCGCCTGAAATCCAGGATATTGCGGATCTTTGCGGCGACTCACTGGAACTGAGTATTAAGGCAGCTCAAACCGATGCCAAGGTCATAGTATTTTGTGGTGTGAATTTCATGGCTGAAACCGCTTCAATCCTGTCTCCGGATAAGACTGTCCTATTGCCCCGCAAAGATGCCGGATGTCCCATGGCTGCTATGGTAACACCGGAAACCCTTAAAGCCAGGTTGAGCAACCTTTCTCCCATGCCGGTTGTAACCTATGTTAACTCGACTGCAGCGGTCAAGGCACTCTCAACAATATGCTGCACTTCGGCCAATGCCATAGAAGTTGTAAACAGTCTGGATGCACCGGAAGTATTAATGATTCCTGACCGGAACCTTGCACTTTATACAACTTCTTGTACACATAAGAAGATACATACCTGGGATGGATACTGCCCGGTTCACGATTTTTTAACCCGGGAAGATGTCAAAAAAGCGAAGCATACATATCCTGATGCTGTTTTTATGGCCCATCCCGAATGCAGGCCGGAGGTTCTTAAACTGGCGGATAGTGTTTTAAGTACTTCAGGCATGATCCGGTATGCACGGAAATCTAAAAGCAGCGATTTTATTGTCGGGACCGAGGTGGGGCTTCTTTATTCTTTGAAAAAGACTATCCCGAATAAAGATTTTTATCCAGTTTCAAAGATAATGGAATGCCCGGATATGAAAAAAATCACCCTTGATGATATTATCCGAAGTCTCGAATTCATGGAAGGAGAGGTCAAGGTTCCTGAAAATATCCGCGAGCCGGCACTTAAAGCGGTGCAAAAGATGATTGAGCTTTCTTTGCCAAAGTAAATCACTGACGGTCTCGTAAAAAGTCCAACTTCTGCGTTGTGCTGCATTTCGCAATCATTCAACGTACGAAAAGTACGCTTCCTACGGAACCAGCGGATAGCCGATGATTACAAAATTTGCACGCCTTGAATTTGAACTTTCTACAAAACCGTTTAAATCGGACTTTTTACGAGTTTATCAACATGGTATCAGTATATATGAAAACAGGTTTACGTATTGACGTTGACACCCTCAGGGGAACCCAAATTGGTGTGCCGGATTTGTGCAGGATTCTTGCCAAATACTCTATACGAGCATCATTCTTTTTTTCCGTTGGTCCGGATAATATGGGGCGTCATCTGTGGCGTCTGACGCGCCCCTCCTTTTTTAAAAAGATGCTGCGCTCAAAAGCGGCAAGCTTGTATGGCTGGGATATTTTGCTTAAAGGAACTTTTTTTCCGGGACCGGTTATCGGAAAAAAGCTGGCCAATGTAATAGTTTCTGCCGCGAACCAGGGTCACGAAATCGGTTTGCACGCCTGGGATCATCACGCTTGGCAGGCCCATATCGACAGGATGAATCAGAGGGCTATAAAGCATCACCTGCGCAAAGGAGTTGATCAGCTTGCATCTATTCTCGGCAAGATTCCGGTTTGCTCGGCTTCTCCGGCATGGAAATGCAATGACCTTGTACTAATGGAAAAAGAGAAATTCTCTTTTGTTTATAATAGTGATTGCAGGGGCGAAAGTATTTTTCTCCCCCTGGTTGATGGGAAGAAACTCTCTCAACCCCAGATTCCCGTGACATTGCCTACTTATGATGAAGTAATCGGAAGCAAAGGGGTGTCGGATAGTAATTACAATGAATATATATTGTCTCTGATGAAACCGGAGAAATTGAATATCCTGACTATTCATGCAGAAGTCGAGGGAATATTCTGTGCCGAAATGTTCGAACACTTTTTAAAGACAGCCCTGTCAAGAAAAATATCCTTTATCCCTCTGGGAACATTTCTAAAGGAACAAACACCCACAGACTATGCTACCCTTGTGGATAGGGAAATTCCCGGACGCGAAGGATGGCTGTCGGTTCAGAAAGAAGGATAAAAATGCTCCAGATTACCGGATTTCTCCGTTTTCATCAAAGCCCGGCCTTACAAAGACTCTGGCATCAGGGAATTCGTTCTCGGTTCTTTTGCGAAGACGTTCAAGATGAGTAATAATACCTATAATATTTTTTTTCTGATCTGAGAAATATTTTAAAATCTTACCCCATGCGCTGATGGAACGGTCCATGCCGATCAGTGCAACTTTTGTTGAGCCATCCGAATCTTTGGGAAAATCATTTAATACTTCAAAATGTTCGTCCTGCGCGCTGTGAAGCGCCCGTTTGAGTTTTACATAAATCTGGTGCTGATACCACCGGATCACCTCCATGGAGTCAATCGCTGTCACCGTATCTTCTGGTGGCGGAGACAGTATTTCATCAGTGCTTGAATTCCTATGGTTTTGATCTTCATTCTGTTCAAATAAATATGCATTTAAGTCAAACCATTCATCAACCATGGTAATGTATGATTTTGACATATAAGACAGAATATGCACCACTGTTTGTTCATCACATGGCCGTTGAAGTTTTTCATCATCTTCCATATCAAGAGAATCAAGATCGATCCCCTGTTCTTCTGCCATTTCTCTCAACATGGTTAGGGTTTCATCAAGCGTTTCGCCCAGTTTCTTCCAGAAAGCCTCGTTGGTTATATCTACGGATTCAAGATCGCCGAATTTTTCTTCACTCATTTCAAAATTCAAGCAGCGAGAGGTAAAGGCACAGCGTTCACACCACCGATCACAGTAATTATAAATACCCGGTATGTACTTTGAATCATCACTATTTTTTTCGAAAAGCGTCATTTTCCAAATAATTATGAAATGAACCTCGTGTTTTGCCACTTTAAATGATAAAAATAGGCCAGCGCCTTGTTATTACGGGCTTGAATGACGATACCCTCTTTAATCATTGTCGTTTTTAAAAGTCAACCTTCAGACCTCGTCATTCAGCTTGAAAAAATAATCGTGACTCCTTAATTTTTGGG
>CAZKDT010000126.1:0-6863 GCA_964551515.1 uncultured Desulfobacteraceae bacterium
TCCCGGTGATAAGGAATGAATTGCTGCCGTAAACCAACAGCCGTGAATTACACCCGGGTTATAGTTTATAACGTTCAGCTACAATGCGCTCCACTTCTCCTTCTGTTGGCATGGTGTCACGGTAGCCGGCCAGGTACTGGTTTCTGAACCATCTAAAAAGAGATACGGTCTCGTTTACATAGACAAGCTCAGGAATGACATCACCTTTCTGAAGCTTGATATGCCGATTGTACTGGCCCAGCATACTCACCACATCATAGAAAGTGGCAGGCTCTCTTTTGATCCCCTTCTTAAACGATTTTCCTTTGGCCGGATATGTTTTGTCGGGATCGGGATTGGCAGAGATATCGAGCTTATGGAACGGCCTTCTCACCTGTATCTGCCATTTCCTGGCCTCATTCATCATCCTTGAGATTAAAGGACCCGCCCAGTCATGGCTCTGGTGACCCTGTGAACAGTATGAGAAAAATTCCACCACAGACGGGCCGCAATAAGCGATGGCTTCTTTTAATATTTTGATGGCGTAAAAGGGATTGTCCACGGTTAGCTTGGCCGAATAGACATGTGATATTGCCGTGGCCTGGCTGACGATCCGCCGGTGCAGAGTGGTCTTTCCGGCATGTTTGACCCCTATCGGGGATGTAGATCTGTCACAGCCGAAACGGGTGGCGCCAGATTTCTGGGCTCCGGTATTCATGTATCCCTCGTTGTTGTAGATCACCCAGGTGACATCGAAGTTTTCGCCCAGAGCATAATTGAAGGGACCGTTGCCGATATCGTAAATGGCGCCGTCACCTGCAAAAACAATGATCTTGGTCAATACATCGTTGAAAGCGTTATGATATGCCTGATCCATACTGAATTTGGCCCCAAGAGCAGCAGCGGATGCCGTACCGAAACCGTAGTGACCCGACTGGTAGATCCGGGTGTTGAACGGATTGACCAGTTCGGAAACCTGGTTGCAGCCCGTAGAATTGATGGTATAGATGCTGAACCCTCGGTCTATCATATGATCTATGGCATGCCGGTTTATATCCGAAAGAACCTTAATCCCCTGATAAAAGGTCTCGATTCCTTTGGGACTGTTACGCAAACTTTCTAACGCAAAAAAGGTCAACAGGTTGATGGTCCCCTCGCCGCAGCCCGGACACAACGTATGTTTGCCCGGATAAAGCTTTGAAAAAACGAAAAGAACCTGGTGATTTAAGGCCATTCGGTCCACATAACCGGCCGCATCGTACGTGTTATCAAGATCCTGATATTTTCGGGGCAGAAAATCCGTATCTTTTATTTTTGATTTATCGACCATGGTAAAGGCATTTACGGGACAAACCTGGGAACAAACCCCGCACCCCTTGCAAGCAGCATCAATAACGTTGATGTTCATGGCGCACTTCTTCCACGGGATACCCCTGGGCGGCTTTTTGAAGACCTTGAAATAGCCGTCCGCATCATCAGGAATAGGCTTATCTGTTATGGTAGAATAGATTGCTGAATCCGGACACAAAGCAGCACACATACCGCAGGCAATGCATTTTTTCGAATCCCACACCGGGATCTGGGTCCCGATATAGCTCATGTCTCTAAACCTACTGGTGGCCGAAGGAACTACAGGCAAAAACCGATCCCAGGAAACGTTCTTACCTTCCAAAATAGGTTTAACCATATCTTCGTTAAACTGTTTCTGATAATCTTTAATCAGGTTAACCGGCTTGATGGTGCCCATCTCATCTTTTTGAGAAAGCTTTGTACGCAAACCAGCCGTTCCATACCCTTTGCCAAAATCTTCGGGTTGAACTGCCGCTATCGGCTCCTGACTATTCGAGACTCCGGCAAATGCTCCGGACATTTGTTCTGGTGTTAAAGTTACCAGTTTTGCTCCTTCATTTAAAAGAGCGATGTTCGATTCAACAATCTCTCTACCTTTTTTAGGTCCCAGTTTTTGTTCAAGTATGTTTTTAAATCTGTTTCCGAATTCATCGGCGGAAAGTATCTTTGTTTCACCGTTTATAAGACCCAGCATCATGGCGCCGGGCAGGTTTCGTTTGAGGTGTTTCAAGGCGGTCCGAGTGGCGTCCAGGACAATTATTTTGATCTTTCTCTTTGAAATAAGCTCGCGTATTTCAGAGGGAAACGATTCGATAATTTTCTCTTTTGTTCTGGCGCTGTTTATAATAAGAAGACCCTTCTCATTCAGCCCTCCCACATAATCTCTTAAAATTTCTCCGGAAAGAAATTTATCATTGAAAAATGCAAGAACATGGCGCTCGGTGAGTTCCGAGGAATTGCGAATCGGACTGGCGCTGATCCTAAGATTCATAAAAATCGGCGCCCCTTTTCTGGCAGCGCCGTATCGCGCACCGGACTGGATATATCTTTGACCGTTGTCATTACCTTCCGCATAAATAAAAGCCGCGGTCTCTAAAGCCGTCTTAACTCCTTCTGCACCAATACCGACAAATGTCATTCCAAGCTCACGATCCTTGTAGTCCGGAAGTGGCTTGGGGTTTAATGTATAAGGTCCTTCGATTCCGACAAAAAAGTCCCGGTGAAAATGCTCGCGGGTCTTTCCCTGAAAACATGCCCACATATTCTCTATAACCGCGGCAGCGTTATATTTGTTAAAGTCCTTGCTCCCCAGTCCGTACACCCCGTGCAAAAGAGTCGGCATGTCGTTACGGCCGTAGATTTTATGCTCCGGTCTGCCTTCGCGGCCGGCACGAAATGAAACCTGGAGTGCGGACTGTATATCCGCTAAAAGAAGCTGGTTGTGGGCCATGCCGGACCGTTCCAAAACGGTGACCACCTTTGCATTGCGCATGCCGTAGGCAAGCTCCTGAAAACAGGGAGGATTAAAAAGTACCGGGCGAACCATTCCCACCTTCAAGCCCTTGACATCCCTGTAGTAATCCACCATATCCTTGAGAACACCGGCCGCCGATCCCAGAATTACAACCACCATTTCCGCATCTTCGGTGCGGTAACATTCCACCGCCTTTAAATTCGTCCCCATGATTTTGTTCATCATATTCATGGCGGCAATAAGTCCCCTTTTTATAAATCGATATGCAAGATCCTGGGCTACCTGACCTTCCATGGTAAGATCCACGTCAGTAAAGGTACCGGTTAAGGTCTTTTGCTCAAAATCGGGCTGGTATAATCTGTTTGGAGGCCCGACAAAATACCTAAGGAAATCGTCTGAAAGCACTTTTATGTTCTCTAAGGCATGGGACTTGATAAATCCATCGCCGATGACCATACACGGAAGCATTACCTGGCGCAGCTCGGAGGTCTTAAAAGCTATGGGCAAAAGATCATGGAGCTCCTGGTTGTCCCCGGCAACCAGTTGAGCCCAACCGGTATTGCGAACACCGTAAAAATCAGTGTGACCACAATGAATACTTAAAGATCCTTTGTTGACCTCCCTTGCCATAATCGTCATCACCACAGGCAAGCGTTTGCCGGCCACTGAAAAGAGGTTTTTGGTCTTTAAAACCAATCCCTGGGAAGATGAGTTGTCAACGTAACGTCCTCCCTGGGATGACATGGCCTCCACCGCAGCAATGGCGGAAAGTTCATCACTGGGTTGAAAATACATGAGTTCAGAGCCAAACAGGTTCTCTTGGCCCTGAGAGGCAACGCTGGCAAAATTTTCGGCAATGGGAGTGGAGGGCGTGATGGGATAGCCGCAGAGACCGTCGACAACCCTGGTGAGAATCGAAAGCGCTGCATAGTTGCCATCCATGATGACTTCTTTTCGCTTCCGAATAGTATTTAATTTTTCTTCAGGAATAGCGGCAAGGTCAAACTCAAAAAGTTTTTTGGCATCGAACCGCTCCCACTCTGCCTTCCAGTCCAACTGAACTATCTTTTCTTTTTCTTTCTTCCTGCGATAGGGAAGTTTATCTAAAAGAGTAAATATGTCTATTTTTGGTCTCATGGATCGGTACTCCTACACTGTATTTATCAATTTCAGGACCTTGAAGAAATCCGAATATAATGGATTTCCTCGGTCTTAGAATTGATCTAATAAATTCTTTAAAATTGATGATATGTTAAAAAAGCTTGCTCTAACGCTCACAATACCCGGGAACATTTTCAGCCTCGATTTAAAGAAACTATAATGGCCGGAATAAGTGGAACGGTTTTTACCCGAATTTCTGACAGGTAAAACACTTCCTTTTTTGGGAAGATAAGGCTGCGAAGGAAGGATAGGATTCCTTTCAAGCCAAACGTGAGGGCCCTCCTTGTGGGAAGGCCCGTTGACATTCGCCTTGATCAAGCTGTTTAAATTTTAAATATATTAGAATAGAAAAATTTTGTCAATATCTAATGTCAGATGTTTAGACAAATTCAATATGTTCGTCTATTTTTCCCTTTAAATTTTTAAAACAAATTATCCCCTCATAGGCAAATCAAAGCAATATATCTTGCACCATATTTTTTTTATTATCCAAAAAAACATATTGAAAACATATTTCTGTTCTGTTATATTATATTTTTATATTGGGAAAATTCTCACATCTTGAACCAGATCAGAATATTTGCTTTATCTTCATCTGCTTTTAGAATTCCCACGGCGCATAAGATGTATTTAAAGCGAAATAAAAGTTTTTTTAGTAAATGACGGCTTCGCAAAAAGCCAAAATCCGACGGCAAAGTAAAAAGATCCAAATTCAAGGCACGCAAATCCTGAGGAATCGGCTATCCGCCGGTCCCGTGGGAAGCGTATTTATGGCACGCTGCAGTGACAAAAGATGCAGCGCAACGCAGAAGTTGGGCTTTTTACGAAACCATCATACTTTATTCATGAAATATCCGGTGAAGGAGGCAGGTAATGGCGAATAATGCAACTTTTGATTTGGGCAGGATGAGGCTTTCGGGCAATCAGGCCATCGCCCGGGGAGTTTTGGAAGCGGGTGTGCGAATGACTACCGGCTACCCCGGAGCGCCCATTTCGGACCTCCAGGGGAGCTTCGAACAACTGGCGGGAAACATCCCTACTAGAAACACTTTTACCATCAAGGTTGGTGAAGCACTTGCTCAAGCAGACTACCAGCTTGCCGCTCACTGGGGAACTACCACCAATGAAGATAATGCAATGGCGCTGGCACTGGGAGCCGTGGTATGCAAAGGGGATTTTAAAAAGCGGGAGTTCCTTACTGAAGAAGAATGGGACCTGGTTTATGGTGAGACGGTCTTTGCCAAAGACAAAGAAAAGCGGATTCCCGTTGGCTCCCGGGTGATGTGCTCTTTTAAGCATCTGGGCGGTAATACCGCGGCTGACGCCATCCGGGTGGCAGTTAACGTTGTCCCCTACACAGGAGGGCTGGGCATGGCCTCAGGGGATGACCGTCAGGGGACATCTTCACAGACCATGCAGGACAATAAGGTTCTTTATGCGTTTCACTTTCGTATACCCACCCTGGAACTTTACTCACCCAGCACCGCTCACACTACCGTCAAGAACTGCTACAGACTCTTCGAGGAACTGGGTGTTCCGTTTGCGCTGGTCATGAACTATGATCTCTCCTACCGGGAGGTATCCGTGGACCCGGTAATGGACCTGGACATGGAGGTGAATCATCGGCGCAAGGGCTTCACAAGGGACCCCAAACATCTGGTCACAATCGGCCCCCACATCCGCCCCAGAGAAAAAAAGTTTCATTCAAAACTTATTCCTCTGTTTAAACAAAAGATTCTAGAGAACTTCGAGTTTCTGGGGAACCGGGTGACGGAATACGGTGCTGAGCCCAAGACCATGCTGATAGTAAACGGTCCTTTCAGGGAGGATTTTCGCCTGGTGGATGACGACCCAGCTCTGAGGGACCGTCTTTTAAACAAATACGGGGATGTTGTAGTAATAGAGAGCAACCTTGTGTTTCCCCAACCGGGCGCCCTTTATGAGGATCTTGTTTCAAAGCATCACATCGAAAAGATCTATGTATTCGAAGAAGGCTACGGTCGGGTAATATATCTTCAACTCTTAGACCTGGTAAACCGGCGGGAACTTAAAGTAAAAGTTTTGGACTGCGGCATTCCTTACGAACCCAGGATATACGAACGGTTTTCCTATATCGATCATATTTTGAATGGTTAAAGGAGGTACCAACATGGCTTCCAAACAAAACCTTGCGCCAAAAGACAATGCAGCAGATGAGATAACCTACCTGAGACCGGTTTCAAATTGCTCCGGTTGCGGTGACACCAAGGTTTCCTGGTCCGTGCGTGAGGGCATGCGACGCTTTAATCGACAGCTGAAACTTAAAGGCAAAGACAGATATGAACTTATCTATGCGGCGGACAGAGGATGCGGCAATCTTCAGGGCTACCACGCTTACGGCATAGTGGATGCCATCTTTTGTATGGGCACCGGCGCCATAGTCGGTGACGGGATCAAAGAGTCCTGTTCCGAAAAGCAAATTGTGGTAACCGCATCAGGGGACGGCGCTTATAATTTTAATATCAGCGGGATCAAATTCGCCGCCAAAAACAAAAAGTTCGGCGCCATTAACGTCATCTATAACAACTACAACATCCGGATGACCGGCGGCCAGATTCCCCTGGAAGTGGACTTCGACAAAGAAGGTCCAGCCTTTGGCTTCGAGGTGATCCATATAAACCCATACCGTGTAAATGACAACGCAGAACTCTTCAAGGAACTTTATCGCCGGTATCTCAACAAGGAAAAAATAATGGTGGTGGCAGACGGTGTCTGCGTGCTGGACATGGGAAAAATTGCCAAGGACTCAGGTATCCGGATGGGTCATTTTATAAGGTCGAATGAGTGCCTGGATCTTAAGTTTGCCAAAGAAAGAGCGCGTGTAGCTCGGGAAGAGCCTGAAAAACTTAAGGATCTACCT
>CAZKDT010000126.1:6873-8022 GCA_964551515.1 uncultured Desulfobacteraceae bacterium
CAAGGACCTTCCCCGGTTCAAGTGCCGGCTCTGCGGCATCGGGCTCAGGTGTCATGCACTGCTCGACAACGACCCCGGCAAATGCTTTGGTTGTGGGGCGTGTAGCCAGTTTCCCTGCCCGGTTGGCGCTCTGAGTTTCGAGGGCCCAAGCTTTTCTACATCAATCAGCATGACCGAACTCAAAAAGACTTAGGAGGAAGCCATGGCTAAAGAAAAACAGCTAACCATCACCAATCCATCCATCGGCGGTTCAGGTTACCTCACGCTGTCAAATATACAGGCAGATGCAGCCATTGAAGCGGGTTTTCATGCAGCCATTCACCAGTGCCGGGGTCTGGCCCAGGCCGGCGGTCCACTTTGCGTTGATGTGATGATCCGTGAACATGAAGTCAAGGGTTCCGTGCCCCATTATGTGGACTATGTTAACGGGTTTGATCTTTCCGAGGCCTGGCGAGCCGTCTATACGGCGGGAGACTTTGAAAAATCTTTTCCCAGGGGGCTCACTATTGTAGCCGATTTCTATGTGGATGAGCCGATTTTGGTTACTGCCAGCCGCAAAGGCCCGAGATATCTCACCCGAAATGAGTATCTTAAAAGGTTTGAGGAAGTCATCGACCAAGGCCATGACCTGAGGCTGGTGTTTTTTGACTTTAAGAAACATAAGTTTCTGACCATTATGAAGGGCCCATTCTCACTGGGAGTTATCGCGGCAGATCTTGACATAAGAAAAGACGATCGATTCATAACCCTGCCTAAAAAGGCAGCCATACAGGGAATACTCAACAACGTACCTCAAAAAAAAGACCACGCCGCCAATGCAAAGATAATGAAACTCAATCGAAACGTTTTTGAAACCGGATATGCAGCCAGAGAGCAGTTTTCCGGATCACGGGACGAAAAGATTATCCTAATTTAGGGTTCACGAAAAAGTAAATATCCTGGCCCAAAAGACCAGGCTTTGGTTTGCCTCTGAAAGGAGCTGTTTTACTCAAAACCATACAAGTTAAAAGTGCTTAAAGTGATCTAAAGTGCCTAAAGTTTACCCTGTGGAATGCGAAGCCTATTCCTCCGGGGTTATGGTGTCGCTTCGCTCCACTGTTTTTATATAATTGACAGAATTCCTTAACTTTAGCTCACTTTAAACTTTAG
>CAZKDT010000127.1:0-7984 GCA_964551515.1 uncultured Desulfobacteraceae bacterium
AAAGGATTTCCTTACATTTCAAGAGGTTTGCTTTCCCAACTGTTTAATAGGAGTTCTATGCAAGGATACACCGCCTATAAAAGAAAATTCTCTATACTACAGATCTCGTAAAATAGGTTTTCAAATTTGTTTGTAATCCCTTTAGTTCTAAGGCCTTGCAAGAAAATTGGACATACAACCGGTCTGGGTTAAAAGGTTCGAGGGTTCAGGGGTTCTGCGTTCAGGGTTAATCCCTTTGCAATTTTTGTAAGTTCTCAATAAATTATTGATTCGGTTCAATATCACCATTTGATACATCAGAACTTATTGAGATGTCACCAATTCTTTCTATAACCTATTGATTCTATAAGGTTAATGAGAGAATACAACTAACCTTTGAACCTCTGAACCTGACTCTTCGACCAGATAGGAGCTTATTTGTCCAAAATTTCATCCAATTACCCGGGGGTATTTACGAGGTCTGTACTATAAATTTATTGACATGCTTTTTTACAGCCTATATTTATTTAAGTTTAGATTTCAATAAGAAAGCAAATTAACATTTTTAAAATTATTGTCCTAAAAATTGCTCTTTATATTTTATCAGGAGAATCAAACAATGTCTGAGGATGTCATCGGAGCGGTAATGGTAGTTGGCAGCGGAATTGCCGGAATGCAATCCGCTCTGGATTTAGCTGATTCCGGATTTTATGTTCATCTCGTGGAAAAGTCACCTGCCATCGGTGGGGTAATGTCACAACTTGACAAAACTTTTCCCACCAATGACTGCGCCATGTGAATTATTTCACCCAAACTGGTCGAGGTCGGCCGGCATATAAATATCGAACTTCACACTCTATCCGAGATTAAAGAAATATCCGGTAAAGCGGGTAATTTTAAGGTAGCCTTGAATAGCACTGCAAGATATATAGATACTGCTAAATGCACGGGATGCGGAGATTGTGCCGATGTTTGTCCTGTCAGCCTTCCAGATCGTTATGATGAGGGGCTTTGTAATCGGAAAGCTGTTTACAAACCATATGCACAAGCAATTCCAGGAGCATATTCAGTAGATAAACGGGATCAATCCCCCTGCACCGTGGCTTGCCCGAACCATGTTAACGCCCATGGATACGTGGCCATGATTACACAGGGAAAATATCAGGAGGCGCTTGAGATAATTACAAGGACTTTGCCCTTACCGGGTGTCATCGGCAGGATATGCCCCCATCCCTGTGAAGAGGCGTGCCGCAGAAAAGAGGTCGATGAACCGATCTCTATTTGCTCCCTTAAACGATTTGCAGCGGACAAGTTTAACATTAATGAACTACCTCTTCCGGATATTACGCCCAGGGATGAGAAAGTTGCAATCATCGGTGCAGGTCCGGCAGGTTTGACTGCCGCATATTTTCTATCAAAAGAGGGTTTCCCGGTTACAATTTTTGAAGCACTTCCCGTGGCAGGTGGAATGCTCAGAGTGGGAATTCCGGACTACAGGCTTCCGCCGGACGTGCTTGAAAAAGAGATAAAATGGATTACCAGGCTCGGTGTTGAGATTAAATTTAATGCCGCTCTTGGAAGAGAAATCACCATTGACGGTCTGATGGACGAAGGGTACAAATCGGTCTATCTTGCCATCGGTTGCCACGCCGACATGAAGCTTAATATTCCGAATGAAGATGCCAAAGGTGTTATTCCTGGCGTTAAATTTTTAAGGGATTCGGCACTTTATGACATTAAAAAGTTAGAGGGCAGTGTCGTAATCATTGGTGGTGGAGACGTTGCAATCGATGCCGCAAGATCCGCTCTTCGACTAGGTGCAGATAAAGTAAGCATCCTTTACAGACGCACCCAGGCAGAGATGCCTGCACGAAATGAGGAGATTGAAGATGCTCTTGAAGAGGGGGTTGATATTCAGTTCCTCATGGCTCCGGTGGAGGTGGTCGAAAAAGAGGGAAGAGCGGTCGGTCTGAAATGCATTAAAATGAAATTAGGCGATCCCGATGCATCGGGCCGACGTCGTCCTGTTCCTGTTAAGGGTAGTGAATTTGATGTTGATACAGATATTATAATACCTGCCATCGGTCAAAAAACCGACACGTCTTTTCTTGAAAGTGCGACGGGTGTTGAATTAGACAGGTGGCATAACATACAGGTCGATCCCCTAACCTTCGCAACTACAAGAAAGGGGGTGTTCGCGGGCGGTGATGCACAGTCCGGCCCATCCATTGCGATTAAAGCTGTTGCCGCCGGGCGTGAGGCTGCTGTCTCCATATCAAGATACTTGAATGAAGAGGATTTGAAAGAAAACCGGCAAACCTTTGAGGTTCCTCAGGAAAACTTCAATCCGTTCAGTAAAGATATCAAAAAGGTCAAAAGATCCAGAATGCCTCGGATATCCATGGAAGAAAGGAAGAAAAGTTTTACTGAAGTTGAACTGGGTCTAAGTGAAGACCAGGCGGTTGTTGAGGCTGGAAAATGCCTTAACTGCATGGTATGCTGTGAATGTTTTGAATGTGTCAAAGCCTGCAAGGCCGAGGCTCTTACTCTCAAAACCCATGCTCAAAAGGATGTAACCGTCGAGGTAAATGTCGGTTCAATCATACTTGCCACCGGTGCCAAGCCCTATGATCCGTCTAAGTATGACACCTTTAACTATGCAAAACATCCAAACGTCGTAACTTCCATGGAATTTGAGAGGATATTATCGGCCTCCGGGCCTTACGGCGGACATCTGGTTCGACCTTCAGATAAGAAAGAACCGAAAAAGATTGCCTGGCTGCAATGCATAGGATCCAGGGATGTGCACCTGGGTGCCAATGGATACTGCTCCGGAGTTTGCTGCACCTATGCCATCAAGGAAGCCATGCTGGCCAAGGAACACAGTCATGGGGACTTGGATGCGGCCATTTTTTATATAGATATTCGCACCTACGGAAAAGACTTTGAGAGATATTATATTCGCGCCAAAGATGATCTGGGGGTAAGATTCATCAAGTCGAGAATTGCCAATATTGTCCCTGTAAAAGAAACAGAAATGCAGCTTATCCGTTATGTTGACGAGACCGGAAAGAATGTTGAAGAGGAATTCGATATGGTGGTTCTTTCTGTAGGCCTAACAGTATCCATGGAACTTGCGGAAAAGGCGGGGAAATGGGGCATTGATCTGGATCATTACAATTTTGCCAGCACAAGCAGCTTTGAACCGGTTAAGACTTCCAGGCCCGGAATTTTTGTTTGCGGAGCTTTTCAGGCGCCCAAGGATATTCCGTCTTCCGTTATAGATTCCAGCGCCGCTGCAGGTGTGGCCGGAAGCATGTTAGCCGGGTCACGATGGTCCCTCACAAAAACAAGACATATTCCGGAGGAGACGGATGTTCGAGGGGAACCGCCTCGAATCGGTGTTTTTGTCTGCCGTTGCGGAACCAATATAGCAGGGGTAGTGAATATCGATGAGGTGGTGGAATTTTCAAAAAATCAACCCGGAGTTGTCCATGTGGAAGACAATATGTTCAGCTGCTCCCAGGACACCCAGGATAAAATTACCGAGGTTATAAAAGAGCATCGGCTGAACCGGGTGGTTGTGGCAGCCTGTACGCCGAAAACACATGAACCTCTTTTTCAGGAGACTTTAATAAATGCCGGAGTTAATAAATATCTGTTCGAGATGGCAAACATTCGGAATCAGTGCTCCTGGGTACATCAAAATGATCCTGGAAAAGCCACGGAAAAATCAAAAGATATAGTTAAAATGGCCATTGCCAAAGCCCGTCTTTTTGAACCTCTGTCAGAATCTACCATGGAGATTAATCAGTCGGTTCTTGTTATCGGAGGCGGAGTAGCCGGTATGGCTGCGGCCCGGAATATGGCGGAGCAGGGATATAAAACTTTTCTGATCGAAAAGAAAGACTCCCTCGGCGGGCAGGCTCGGCATCTCCATGAAACCTGGCGAGGTGAGGATATTCAAGAGTATTTAACCACGTTAATCCATGCGGTCCGGGCCGATCAGAATATAGAGGTTTTTCTGAATTCGCAGATCACACAGGTTAATGGTTTTGTGGGGAATTTCAAAACAACAATCAAAAACAACGAAGAAATCAGGGTGCTTGAGCATGGGGTCACTATCATCGCTTCCGGTGCATCAGAGTTAAAACCTGACCTGTATTTATACGGAAAGGATTTCCGTGTTGTGACCGGTCTGGAACTACAACAGCGATTTGTTGATAACGACCAAAAATTAGCTCGACTCAATACCGCTGTATTTATCCAATGCGTGGGCTCACGTATCAAAGAAAGACCTTACTGTTCCAAAGTTTGCTGCACCCAATCCATTAAAAGTGCAGTAAAACTAAAAGAGATTAACCCCAACATGGACGTTTTTATTCTGTACAGGGATTTGCGACCTTATGGCCTGCGTGAAGATCTTTACCGGAAGGCACGTTCTAAAGGGATTGTTTTTATCCGCTACGATTCTAACAAGAAATTAAGCGTAGACGTAGACCAGAATTATTTAAAAGTAACCTTTGCAGACAGGGTACTCAGGCGAACAATGGAAATCAGGCCCGACCTTTTAATCCTGGCTTCCGCCATTGTTACGGAGACTGATAACCCATTAACCCGGTTTTATAAAGTTCCCCGGAATGCCGATGGTTTTTTTGCTGAAGCCCATGTAAAGCTCAGGCCGGTCGATTTTGCTACGGACGGTGTTTTTGTATGTGGTCTGGCACACGCACCCAAACCCATAGATGAATCTATTGCTCAGGGAAAAGCCGCTGCCTCTCGTGCGGTAACACTTCTTGCCAGGAAAACTTATCAGACCAGCGGCACTGTTGCGGAAACCAATCCCTTAATTTGCAGTTCCTGCGGCGTATGTGTTTCTGTATGTCCGTATTCAGCACCTTCTTTTATACCTGAAGACGACCGTTTTTTTCCAGGGAGAGCACAAATAAATCCTGTCCTTTGCAAAGGCTGTGGATTATGTGTAGCATCCTGCAGATCAGGCGCTATCCATCTGAAAGGATTCGACAATGATCAGATATTCGCGCAGATTTTTTCGTTGAATAAAGCAGGATAAAACTCAGGTGCTTATTTTCATAATTTTGTGTGTTTAATGACAAAAAGTTTAAACATTATAATTTCTTTATTGCGAATAATTGAATATTTTCGATTGAAGATTGAATATTTAAGGCGTTCTGCCAGTTTTTTATGATTATCAATATCTCAATATATGGAGCGAAGCGACTTCCTTAAATAGTCAATTGCCAATATTCAATTTTCAATCCATTTTTAGCTCTGAATCGTCCGGGTTATCCGGGATAGGAGATTTTCAGTATGTCAGATTGGGAACCCAAAATTGTCAGTTTTTTGTGTAACTGGTGCAGTTACGGTGCCGCGGACCTGGCAGGCATCAGCCGAATGGAATATCCGCCAAACATCCGAGTTGTTCGTATCCCGTGCACCGGTCGCATGAGTCCCAAGTTTATTTTAGCGGCTTTCAGGCAGGGAGCAGACGGAGTCTGGGTGTCCGGATGACATCCCGGCGAATGCTATTACCTGGAAGGTAATTACTACGCACGCAGAAAGTTTGCTTTATTTAACAACCTTATTGAATATATGGGGATCGAACCCGGCCGCCTGCATTTTTCGTGGATCTCATCTGCTGAATCAACCAAATTCGTTGATGTGGTTAACGAAGTCACCGCAGCGGTCAAGGCTCTTGGACCCAATAAGAATTTTTTAAAAACAGAAGCCAGAGTCGCCTAATATGTTAACATATATTGATAAAATAAAGGAAATATCCTGTCGACTTTTACAAGAAGGTAAAGTTGATATGGTCATCGGCTTCCGCAAGGGGACCGTGCCCATGATGAATGAACCCTGTTTTGTAAAATCGCCTGAAGATGTTGATAATTTAGTGTGGGATAGCAACTGCGGAATTAATCTTGCGAACTACCTTACAAACAGAAAGGAAAAAATCGGTATTGTTGCCAAGGGATGTGATTCTCGAAACATTGTCACCCATATAATTGAAAATAAGATCAAACGGGATCAACTCGTTATTATGGGTGTGCCGTGCAAAGGAATGATTGACCGGCACAAAATCGAAACAATGTTTGAAACTGAGATACAGAATGTGATCGATGTTGATGACAAAATCACTATAAAAGGCGAGAGTTTTGAAAAAACCTTGGATAAAAAAGATGTGCTGCAGGATAATTGTGCATTGTGCATTCACCGCAACCCGGTAATATATGATGAACTTGTTGGAAATCTTGTCGAGGAGCAGAAGGATATAGACAGATATGAGGATGTCCGCAAAATTGAATCCCTGTCCCCGGAAGAAAAATGGAAATATTTTGATGACCTTCTTTCGGCCTGTATTCGCTGTTATGCGTGTAGAAATGTATGTCCCCTTTGCTACTGCCCCACATGCTTTGTGGATGAATCACGACCCCAGTGGGTTGGAAAGAGTATAGATCCCATAGATACCCGAACATTCCATTTCTTAAGAGCCTACCATTGTGCCGGCCGGTGTACCGACTGCGGATCATGTGAGCGCGCCTGCCCTATGGGAATAAACGTTCGTATGTTTACAAAAAAACTGGAAAAAGATTGTCTGGAACTCTTCAACTGGGAAGCCGGAATGACATTGCAAAACCGGCCGCCTCTTGACACTTACCGACCGGATGATCCGGATGATTTTATAAAATAGTAAATGTGAAAACTCAATAATAAGTTCAACAGGCTGGAAAGCCTGCTCCACAAATCAATAACCAATGACAGATGACAAGTGACCATTAATCAATGACAATAAAGGCATGTATTATGAAAGTCATAACAATTAATAAGGAAGATTGGGCCAAAGGACTTGAACGTTTATACGATTCTTTTCGATTATTCGGCCCGGTTAAGCAAGATGAATTTCATAATTTTAGGCAACTTGTCAAAGGTGAGCTGCCGGATTTAAATTTATTGAATACCCGGCTTTCGGCTAAATCAATCATCTATCCCCAGTCTGAAAAAATGTTCGAATTTACTCTGGATGAAAACCGTGATGATCATCACATTTTAAAAGAAATCCATAAAGATTATTCCCCTCGAGCGGTTATCGGTATCAAACCCTGTGATGCCAAGGCGTTTCTCCTGGTAAAAGCAAACTTTGACACACCCGAATATAAAGACCCTTATTGGATAAAATCTTATGAAGCAACCACCTTGGTCGGATATGCGTGCAACACCCCTTGCAGTACCTGCTTTTGCACCACCGCCGACTGCGGCCCGTTTCATGAACAAGGCCTCGACCTGCTTCTTGTTGATGCGGGCGATTATTATTTGTTAAAGATACTAACCCAAAAGGGAGAAAACTTGTTAACCGCCGCCGGCTGGAGTTCAGAGGCGGATTCAGATGCTGCAAGCCATGAGATTGAAACCCTGAAGCGGGCGGCAGAGGAAAAAATAACCGCCAGGATTTCAACGGATAAGTTAAAGGATAAAAAAACAACCAAACTTTTTGAAGCCCCTTTCTGGGAAGAAGTGGCTTTTGCCTGTATAAACTGTGGAACCTGCACCTATGTGTGTCCCACCTGCTGGTGTTTTGACATTCAAGACGAAACCTTAGGATTTTCAGGAATACGAATGCGTAACTGGGATAGCTGTATGTATCCGCTTTTTACGCTGCACGGATCGGGGCACAATCCCAGAAATACCAAAATTCAGCGGGTCCGCCAGCGGTTTATGCACAAACTGAAATATTATGTGGATAAATATGGAGACGGTATTCAATGTGTGGGCTGCGGTCGATGTATTCGTCACTGTCCGGTTAATATCGACATACGAAAGGTTTGCGACTTGATGAATAATTTTGAAGCTTCGCCCTTGGATTCATAACCCGGCTTCAATCAAGCGTCACGTATGATTAAATTTTATACCGGGAAAGACAATATTTTAACGTATTACAGATCTCGTAACATGATTGAAAAACAGGTCTTTTTTTTGGACATTATCG
>CAZKDT010000128.1:0-7944 GCA_964551515.1 uncultured Desulfobacteraceae bacterium
TTTGACGTTATCCGTACCGGTGGTGTGCTGGGTTATCCCCATGGTATAAAGAATTGCTGCCACATCGGCTTTTCCATAGAGCCGGGCCGCATCATAAAGCTTTTCTTCAGACACCCCGGTAATGGAAGAGACGTATTCCGGGGTATACTTTTCAACGCAGTTTTTCAGCTCCTCAAAACCTTCCACCCGCTCATCGATGTAAGCCTGATCCTGCAAGTTCTCTTTAATGATGATGTGCATGAGCCCATTAATCAACGCAACATCGGTGCCCGGATTATGTCGCAGCCAAAGATCGGCGTGATCCACCAACTCGATATGCCTCGGATCTATCACAAGGAGCTTTATCCCCTTTTGATGGACGGCTTCCATAATGTAGTTGGCGATGATGGGGTGATTACCCGTGGTATCGGTTCCTATTGCCAGAATAACTTCTGTTTTGAGAATATCACCGATGGGATTTGTCATGGCCCCGCTTCCCAATGTGGCGGCAAGACCTGCCACCGTTGAAGAATGTCAGAGCCGGGCGCAGTGATCCACATTGTTGGTCCCGATCACCGCACGCATGAATTTTTGAAAAAGAAAGTTCTCCTCATTGGTACACTTGGCCGAGGTCAGCCCGGCGATAGCGTCCGGGCCGTGCTCATCACGGATGGCTTTGAACTTTTCGACGACCGTATCAAGCGCTTCATCCCAACTTGCCTCCCTGAAAGCGCCGTTTTCTTTTATCAGCGGCTTTTTAAGGCGGCTTTCGTCTCCGATATATTCATATCCGAAACGCCCTTTGTCGCAAACGCTTCCCCGGTTAACGCCCGTGTCCACATCGGTGGTAATACCGATCACCCGGTTATCCAGAACGTTCAACTGAAACTGGCACCCGCACCCACAGTAGGAGCAGGTGGTCCAAACCCTCTTAACCAGCCAGGGCCTTCCCTTGTACCTGGACAGATTTTCGGTCAGTGCGCCGGTGGGACATACCATGAGGCATTCCCCGCAGGACTTGCATTTATCAGGATCTACAACGATCCTTGCATTTTCTCCCTCCCCCTCCATTGATAGGGCCCCGACCTGTTTGAGATCGCTACATGCCGCAACGCAACGTCCGCACAGGATACATCTGTCTGCCCAATAACGAATAAGTGTTGTGGAGTAAGTATCATCCCTTTTTACCTTGCGGGGCTCATACGGGACATCCTCGATACCGAGTTCGTATACAATATCCTGGAGTTCGCATTCCCCGGCTCTGTCACATACCGGGCAGTCGAGGGGGTGGTGTTTCAATATCTTTTTCAGATTTGCCGTGCGCTGCTCATGGAGGGCCTTTGATTTCGTGGTAACAACAAGGCCTTCTGAAACCGGAGCCGCACAGGAATTAACAGGTTCTTTCTCTCCCTCAATCTCAACAATACAGATATTGCACGACTCGAGGGGCGGCAGCCTCTTGTGATAACAGAGGGTTGGAATATGAATACCTGCTTTTTCAGCGGCCTTGAGAATCGTCGTCCCCTCGGGAACCTCAACCTCACTTCCGTCAATCGTTAACCTGACCATACTCATCTTTCCCTTTTCCGGTCACATGTATAAATAAAATTCTGTTATAAAAAATATGTCTGAATATTAAAAATCCTGATCTTACCTGTCGATTTCGCCTAAAACAACATCGATGCTCCCGATGATGGCGATGGCATCCGCTACCATATGCCCTATCATCAGACGGGGAAGGGCACTGGCCAGGTAAAAACATGGAGACCTTATTTTAAGCCGAAAAGGATGCTCGCTCCCGTCACCCACCAAGTAAAACCCCAACTCTCCTTTGGCCCCTTCAACCGCAGTATAGACTTCCTCTTCAGGAGCGACCGGGCCTTTAACGTGAACCATGAAACGACGGATCAATGCACTGATATCCTTTTGCACTTCATCTAAATCGGGATTTCTTATCCATGGATTGTCGACATTTACCGGTCCCTCAGGCAAATTTTCAATGGCCTGGTCAATAATTTTAAGGGACTGGCTGAACTCTTCCATACGTACCAGGTAGCGGTCGTATACATCCCCTTTATCCCCCACCGGTATTTGAAAATCAAAATCATCATAACTGCTGTACGGGAATGCCTTCCGCAGATCATAGGCCACTCCAGACCCTCTGAGACTGGGCCCGGTCAGTCCGTAATTGACCGCTTCTTCCGCGGAGATGGTTCCGATATCCATGGTCCGGGTCGTCCATATCTTGTTTTCCGTTAAAAGCTTATGGTAACCGTCAAGTCCCTTGGGAAACCATTTTACAAAATCTCGCACCATTTCTATGAATTTGGGAGTTGCGTCATGAGCCACTCCGCCGATACGGAAAAAAGTGGGAGTCAGCCGGTATCCGGCGATCTCTTCATTCATGTCCATAATCATTTCCCGGTCCCTGAACGCATAAAAAACCACGCTCATAGCGCCGATGTCCAGGGCATGGGTGCCGATCCAGAGATGGTGGCCCATGATTCGGGCAAACTCTGCCATGATCACCCTGAGATACTGAGCACGCTTGGGCACCTCGATTCCCATCAAGTTCTCCACCGTCACGCAATACCCCATATTATTTGCCGAAGCTGATGCATAATCAAGTCTGTCGGTAAGGGGGATTATCTGTTGATAGTTCCTGTTCTCAGCAAGTTTTTCGATCCCACGGTGCAGGTAACCGATACGGGGAGTCGCGTTTACAATGGTTTCACCGTCCAGTTCCAATTCAATGCGGAGTACACCGTGTGTCGCGGGATGGTGGGGCCCCATGTTCAGGTATATTTTTTTGCTTTCAGTCATGATTTCTACACTCGTCTTTCACTAAGGTATTTGAAATCGTTATTTGAAAAAACCGATTCTCGTGTGAAAACAGAAAGCCTCCTTTACGTGTAATCTTCGATGGTTTCCGGATCAAACGGTTTGTCAAAGTCCTTTCCCTCAAGCGGGAAGTCCTTGCGCAACGGATGCCCCTCAAAATTTTTCCAGGTAAGGATGCGTTTTAGATCGGGATGGTCTGAAAATGGTATTCCCATAAGATCATAAACTTCTCTTTCCGCCCAATCCGCAGAGTGCCAGATACTGCTCACGCTCGGAATTTCTTCTCCTTCTTCCGCCTTAAGTCTTACGATGAGACGGCTGAAATCCTTTGTTGACAAGAGAACATATACCAGATCAAAACGGGGCGTCCTAGGGGTATAGTCAATCCCCAGTATATCGATGAGCAGGTCATAAGGAAGGTCAGGGTTTTTTTGAAGGACTCCCATGGTTTCATGAAACTGGCTTTTCGCCAAAGTGATCTCCCGCTGGCCTTTGTTTTCACACTCGTTTACAACCGCTTCCGGAAATTTTTTATTGATAGTTTGGATAACGTTTTTATAACTCATTCGCTTCCATCCTTTTTTTCAGCGTTCAGCCGGTAAAATCCGGCCTTTGGTCCAGTTTTTCTGTCCTTATTTTCTCCTGGATTTTCATAAGGCCGGCCAGCACGGCTTCAGGACGTGGAGGACAACCGGGTATATAAACATCCACCGGTATGATCTGGTCCACTCCCTGGACCACAGCATAGCTTTGGAACACACCCCCGCAAGAAGAGCAGGATCCCATGGCGATGACCCATTTGGGGTCTGCCATCTGATCGTATATCCTTTTGACCATCACCGACATTTTTTTGCTCAATGTCCCTGCGACGATAAGTAAATCCGCCTGCCGGGGTGACGGTCGGAAAACCTCGGAGCCAAACCTGGAAATGTCAAAATCAGCCAGTGTGCTTGCAATCATCTCAAGAGCGCAGCAGGCAAGGCCGAACGTGCATGGCCACACGGAGTTGCTCCGTGACCAGTTGACCAGTTTTGTCAAACTTGTAACCATATAGTTTTCACCCTGCAGGTAATTTTCTATTCCCATTCCAGCGCTCCCTTTTTCCATACATAAATGTAACAAATCAGAAGAATCAGCATAAAAATAAGCATTTCCGCAAATCCGAACAGGCCGAGTTTTTTGTAATAAACCGCCCACGGATACAGAAAAACGACTTCAAGGTCAAAAACAAGAAAGAGCAACGCGATGACATAAAATTTGACTGGGGTTTGGATGTACTGAATGCCTTCGCTGGGGAGCCCGCATTCATAAGGCTCGTTTTTGACTTTAAACTTACGCTTGGGGCCGAGGATATGTGAGAGAAAGACGGTCACGCCGGCGAAAAGGATCGCCAGAATTACAGTATAGAGGATAGGATAATATTCTGTCAGCATGTCTGATCGTGCCTCCGCATCCTTTTTTTAGGCCGCACCTTAATTGTGCTGATTTTAGCACAAATCTTTCGCTGCAATAATACGGCACAGGCCTTAAATGTTATAAACATGCGCTTTTTTCCCTTTGCTTACAAGGAAATAAAAGCGCGTCGTAACCGGATAGAATATAACCAAGTTGAGCTTTTTAGCTCAGAAAAAAGAAGCGGTCAAGGAAAAAATTGAAAATTTTAAATAAAACAAAAAATGTGTCTTGGAAAGATTGCGTTTATGAGCAATCCAATCCTGCAATTACTCATTAAATTGCTCATTTCTGCATTGGAAACATAATTTGTGCCCAATATAGATTTATGGATGGGCACTAATTAGTGCCTCAACAAAAACCATCTTTTCCACCAATATCTGCGTCAGGAATAAAGATTCAACTAATCCACAAGCAAAGGCACAATCTTAAATTGAGCAACATCAACCAGCCCTCTATCCGTGATTTTCAGCTCAGGAATGACCGGAAGTGCCAAAAACGAGAGCGTCATAAAAGGGTCGGCAAGTGTTGTGCCCAACTCCCTGGCGGCATGGATCAGACGGTCCATCTTATCACTCACTATTTTAATCGGTTCCCGGGACATAAGCCCTGCAATGGGAAGGGCAAGACCGGCATAGATCTTGTTGTCATATACCGCCGCCAGTCCTCCTCCCATCTTGACGATAGCTCGAAGTGCGGCGGCCATGTCATAATCATTTGTCCCCACAACAATGATATTATGGGAATCATGGGCCACACTCGATGCAATGGCTCCCCGCTTCAAGCCGAACCCCCTAACAAACCCTTTCCCCATATTGCCCGAACCGCTATGCCGTTCAATAACCGCAATCTTCAAAATATCACGAGAGGTATCGGCAACGGCCTTGCCTTCCGATATCATCGGTTCTATTATGCTTTGCCCGGTTATTATCTGATTCGGTACGATATCTATGGCTCTGATGCGACCGGTTTCCGCCGGGATGGAAAAATTTATTTGTTCCGTGTCAACGTTCATGGAACTTGGACAAAAAACAGGATCGGGTTTTGCGATTTCAGGTGAAATACTTCCATTTTCAGCCACCGGAACACCGCCAGAATACACGGTTTCCATGTATGGGGAGTCAAGATCTGAAAATACCACCAGATCCGCTCTTCGGCCCGGGGCAATTGCGCCGACAGTTTTGATCCCGAAATATTCGGCAGGATTTATCGTGGCCATTTGAATCGCAACCACAGGGTCAAGGCCGGCACCTATAGCTTTACGAACCATTGAATCGATATGCCCTTTTTCCAGTATGTCTTGGGGATGTCGGTCATCCGTACACCACATCATCCGGCGAGCGGTTCGCTCGGTTACCAGCGGGATCAATGCTTCCAGATTTTTAGCGGCCGTCCCCTCCCGGATCATGATGTGCATCCCCAAATTCAGTTTTTCTTTTGCCTCCCGTTCCGTGGTACATTCATGGTCACTCGAAATCCCAGCGGATATATAAGCGCAAAGGTCATAACCGGAAAGTCCGGGCGCATGACCGTCCACGGGTTTGTGGGCTGTTTTGGCCATCTCTATTTTTCTCAAAACTTCCGGATCTTCATTGATTACCCCCGGATAGTTCATCATTTCGGCCAATGCCAAAATCCGCTCATGGCTCATAAACGGCAAAAGATCCTCTGCCGTAAGCACTGCGCCCGAAGTTTCCATGGTTGTGGCGGGAACGCAGGACGAGAGGGTGAAATAGATATTCATGGGTTGCCCCCGGCTTGAGTCAAGCATATAGTCTATTCCTTCGGTACCGAGCACATTGGCAATTTCATGAGGATCCGCCACCACGGTGGTGGTGCCGCAAGTAACCACGGCCCGGGAAAACTCGGTAATACATGTCATTGAACTTTCAATATGAACGTGGGCATCAATAAAACCTGGAGCGACAAAGCGTCCGCCCATATCCACCGTTTTCTTTGCTGAATATGAGCCGAACCCTACGATATATCCATGGGCAACAGCAATATCACCGTCAAAAATTTCCCCCGAGAAGACATTGATTATCCGTGCATTGGCCAAAACAAGATCAACCGGCTTTCGGCCTCGTGCCGATCTGATAATATTTTTCAAATTCATATAAACTCCTTATCAGTTAAATTTCGATTTCGACTCCTTGAACCCATGAAACGGCTTTATCCAGACAGATCGAAATCTCAGAAAAATAAATTTAAATCATTTTCTTATAAACTGACTTATAGCAGCAACCGCTTCTAATATATCTTCCAGGTCTAAGGTCAGCAGGTTCTTATTTCTTACAAGAATTCTTCCGGCAATCATCACATCTCTTACATCCGAGCCCTGAGCCGTGTAGACAAGGTGGGACGCGGGCTCATACATGGGAACCATGTGGGGACTGTCAGTATCGACAATAATGACATCGGCCTGCTTGCCCGGTTCAAGAGAACCGATATGGTTATCAAGACCTATGGCTTTTGCCCCCTCTCGGGTCGCCATTTTTAATACGGTCACAGCATCCATCACCGTGGGATCCAGAAGATTCACCTTATGAAGCTTGGCAGCCGTGTCCATTTCCCGGAAAAGATCCAAATCATTGTTGCTGGCACATCCGTCCGTGCCAAGGCCAACCGTTACACCGGCTTTTAATAGACCCGGAACCGGCGCAATGCCCGCAGCAAGCTTCATGTTGCTCTCCGGATTATGGGAAACCTTTACATGGTTTTTTGCGATGATTTCGATGTCATCATCGTTCAGCCATATGCCGTGAACCATCAGCGTATTTTCATCCAGAATGCCGATTCTATCCAGGTACTTGACCGGAGTCATGTGTTGTTCGGTTTGAATCCGGATATATTCGCTTTTGGTTTCAGCCCCATGTATCTGGAGAAGAAGCGCTTTTGAATCAGAGACGGCTTTGGCCTTTTTTAATGTTTCTTCAGAACATGTATATGGGGAATGGCAAAATATTGACGGGGTTATTAAAGGTGATATCCCCTGCCATTTTTCAACAAACCTCACCGCGTTCTTGATATTGTCTGACGGATCTGGTACGCCCGGCGCGGGAAAATCGATAACCCCCTGCCCCAGGACCCCCCTGATTCCTGATGTATAGACCGCTGATGCAACGTCATCCTCGAAAAAATATCCGTCACAGCAGGTCGTTGTTCCCGAAAGCAACATTTCCGCACAAGCCACAAGTGTCCCAATCCGAACAGTTTCGGGGGTTAAATATTTTGCTTCGCACGGGAAAATAAATTCATCCAGCCATAGCGCCAGGGGAAGATCATCGGCAAGCCCTCTGAACAATGTCATGGGAAGATGGGTATGGGTATTTACCAGGCCGGGCATAATTATGCCGTCGTTGGCATCAATTATTTCTTTTGCCTCAGGCAGAGGCTTGTCATGGGGCCGTGCTTCAATCCGGTGGATCGTTCCGTTGCGGATACAAACCATGCCGTTTTCAATGATATCGAAATCAGAATTAACTGTAATAATGAAACCATTATGTATGACAATATCAAAAACCATTTGTTTCCCTTAATGGTCGTCTTTAAAAGTTTTTTGTTCGTATTGCAACAAAATATATTTCTGAATTCTCCCAACCCGGACAACCCGGAAGTTATCCTGGGGATTGTCGATATGGCCGTTACCTTCTTACTATAATCGTTTCGATC
>CAZKDT010000129.1:0-7879 GCA_964551515.1 uncultured Desulfobacteraceae bacterium
TGGTGTTTTCTCTGGATACGCTTTATATTCGGTCATTTTGGCATGGGTTTTGCGATGAAATAAGGCTTTGGGCAGTATTTAAAAAAGGTTGCGATATCCATGCCTGCACCTGTTTACCGGCAACGCGATCCCCAGAACACTCCATATTACCAATGCATTGAGGACCATTTTGAGACCTTCGAGCAGGTCTACGAAGACCGGTTTGAGCGGCCGTATGACTTTTATCGTCCTTACGGGGGTAGTGTCAAATCTTGAATAGTGAATAAAAAAAAGGAATAGGCGTTATTTTAATTATATTAAGTTGAAGTGTGCCGCATTAATAATTGGGAATTAGGCGCCGTTATTCACAATTCAACATAAATGACCCTGATGTTCTTTTTGTTTCTTCTTCGGCGAGACCTACGTTTTTTCCTTGCAGGAATAGGCTTAGGTGCGGTGAGCCATTCTTTATTGGGCTCGATGCAGTTCAGCTTCTGTTCGATGAACGCCTCGATGGCGGGAATGTAAAAGGCGTCCTTTTCATCGGCAAAGCCGACAGAGGTGCCGGTGGCACCCGCCCGCCCGGTGCGGCCGATCCGGTGGACATAATCTTCCGGATCATGAGGCAACATGAAATTAATGACGTAGTCCATACCTTGGATATGGATGCCGCGTCCGGCCACATCCGTTGCTACCAGAACTCGAATCTTTCCGGTCTTAAAGTCCTCAAGGCGACTAATCCTCTTCTTTTGGGGAATTTCTCCGGAGAGCGTCGAACATTTGATACCGTGGCGGGTCAACATTTTTGCGAGCTTTCTCACTTCGTCGCGCCTGTTGCAGAAAACCAGGGCCTGTTTGAGACTCTGTCGATGGACGATGTTGAACAGTAGTGCAAATTTATCGATGGTGGTCACGATGTAGACGACCTGCTCCACTGTATCCACCGCGATCTGTTCCGGTTCGCTTTCTACGACTACAGAGTTACGGGTCCATTGAGAAGCGAGTTAGGTAATTTTACCGGTCAGCGTCGCACTGAAAAGCAGCGTCTGACGCTTGTTTTTTGCCGGGGTGCTGTTAATAATCTTTCGCACATCCGGGATAAAACCCATGTCGAGCATCCGGTCGGCCTCGTCGATGATCAACACCTCGATTTTTTCAAGGGTGATATCACCGTTCCGCTGAAAGTCGAGCAGCCTTCCGGGCGTTGCAACGACAATATCCACCGGATCGACGGAAAGCTGTTTTTTCTGCTTTTTATAATCCATGCCACCGAAAACGGAAATGGTTTGAAGGTCCGTGTACTTGGACAGATGACGGGTTTCCTCGGAGATTTGGAGAACCAACTCCCGGGTGGGGGCTAAAACCAGAATCCGGGGCGTGCCGGGTTTTCTTTTGCCCTGGATAGGCTTATTCAGCATCCGGGTGATAACGCTAATCAGGAATGCAGCTGTTTTTCCGGTTCCGGTCTGGGCGCGGCCGCTCGCATCCCTGCCGGACAGACTGCTGGGAAGGATTTTGGCCTGGATCGGTGTACAGTACTTGAAGCCTAAATCGCTAATGGCATGAAGTAGCGGGCCGGGAAGATCGAAATCGTGAAACCGCGTCTTGCCTTGGGCCGGCGGAACTTTAAACTGTGAAGCATTCCACGTCTTTTTCAATTTCGAATCCAAGGATGCTGCCGCTGCATCCTCGTTCCGTTGGGTCTTCGTCCTTTTTTTTACGATAGGAGCGTCGATAAAGGATGGGGCTCTTTTTATTTTGTCGGTTTATTTTATTGATTAGGTCTCGCAATCAAAATGCTAACAAGGGATGGACACTCGCTATCTTTTAATAAATGGTGCGTAACGCATAATGTTTTTCTGAACCAAAATCTTTTTGGCCCTGTTAAACATAAAAATAACAACGTTTTGGGAAAAATCAAGTTATTTACCCCAACGTTCCAAACGTCGAGAGTGCTGCAGATTCCTTTGGAAATTCCAATTCTATTAAAGATTTTGCTTGCAAATTTAAAAGTCAGGAATTATGATACGCAATTGTTTAATCAACAAAGACACACTGCGAACCTTTTTTCGCGTTTATTGTGACCTTTCTTTTCATAATTCTTCCATTCTCACAAATATTCCGAAATTTGCTTCTGCTGCACCGAAAAATAGAATCAAGAATAATTTTATCCATGACGGTTTTTCGTAAAGAGACCTTTTTTGCGATCGGGTTGTTTTTGAGATAATAAGACGTTTATGTATGCATTTGAGGTTAAAAGAAAATGATCGAAAAACAAGAAATATTAACGAATCCATCCGAAACTTTCTTATTTCAAAGTAAGTTAACCGGGTTCAATGATTACCAGGAGTTTTTGAGTTTTAGCAAATCTTTATTCCAGCTAAACTCAAAGGAATACAAAGGGTTGTTCAGCGTTTTGATAAAATTACAAGGTATGGGTCAAGATGCTATTCAAACCATGCAATTATTAAAAAGCAGTACCGATGAGAATGATTGTAATGAATTGATCAGATTCATGATACATTTTGACAGTATGGACATTGGAGAAATTCAGACGATGTTATCTTCATGAAACCTGTCAGCCGCTAATCCCTTTTCCATTAAAAAACCTCGTATTATCGAAAGGATTATTAAATGTTTAATTGGATCAAAAAAAGAACAATTCTTAAATCATACGCAAGGCAACTGCCTTTATTTCTGAAAAAGAGCTACGGAAAACACAAACGATATTTAGAAGAAGAGATAAGGGCCTCAATTCAACAAGCAGGTTTTGACAATTCATTTATAGAATATGCGCATGCTATGTTTATATCACGTACTGAATTTGGGGGCTTAAAGCATAAGAATAAAGATCTTGAGGATTACGACACGTTAAGAAAGGAAATCGCAAATTTTTTTTAAAGGAAATACTTTATTTAAAATTCATGATGCGTTAGAATCTGCAATTATTCCAAAATGATGAATGAGAAGATTCATAAAAAATCATTTATTTTTCAGCGCCGTATTTCTTTCACCCTTCCAATTTCACCACTTTCTAAACGGACTTTAATACCATGAGGGTGAGTCGGCGATTTTGTCAGAACGTCCTTCACTATACCTTCCGTTAATTTCCCGGATCCCTGGTCTTTTTTCAATACTATCAGAACATGAAGACCTGGCGATATTTTTACACGATTTGAAGGATTCATGACGTTAATTCCATTCCCGCCAAAAGGACTGAGTCACTCCTCTGTGAATGGCAAATATATTGGATGCATCATAATCTAAACTCCATTACCTGCGGAATGTATTTTTGCGGTGCCAGTGAAGATTATCCTGCTCCGGCCAGAACTTTTGCTCATCCGGGGTGAAAATGCTGCGGTCCGACAGCGTGAGAATGTGGCCGGAATAAATTTGCTCCACCACAACATGTTTCGAGAGTAATACCTCATAATCCTTGGCAAGACCATTAACCCTGAACCGTGCCTGCCCAGTGAAATTTTTACCCCGCCTGTTCAGTTAAATCTGTTCGTTTCATTTAACCGGATAAAACCGTTCTGCTTTTTTGTTTTACTGGGGCACAGTGTGAAGGGCAATTCCCATTTCACCGGGGAACCTATGAATGCTAAACTCTTGTTCGTTTTCGAGCCCGGCGGCGGCATAATACTGCTCCAAAAAGAATTGCCCCGGGTATTTCAAGCCCCTGAGGTATTCATTTGTAAGGCATTTAAGGACTCAACCGTAGTACGCCACTGCAAGTCCCTAATAATGCGACAAATGAGTGCCTGAGGGAGCGCCCGAAGGGTGTATTTTCAGGTTTTTTTTACTACCCTATGTGATACAAGTTGCCTCCCCCGAATTTTTTGTATTTTATGTCCAACGTCTTTATAGTAATTCACTTTTTAATTGTCGATGAAAAAATTTCATGAAATATTCAGGTTAAATGTTTCAACCGGTTCCGAGTTGGGTTCAATGAAGTTTTCGGTAATTGATCCCTGAGCGATCAGATCCCTGATGGACAGCAACATAAAAGATTTGTGGGGCGCCTGATAGGTGGTCAATGCAGACCACTTTTTACGATCTTTGTAAGTCCGTAGACAGGAAAAGCTTTTGAGATATTGGGCAAGAGACATTTCATCTTCCGGGTCTTAAAATATGTACTGTATGTTATACTGTTTTAGTCAATGACCCCAGGCCTTGAACTGTTGAAAAAAATTTTCTCTTAATCCTCTCAATAGTTTCAATATCTGCTTTGAATGGAATCTTTGGTACTTTTGGCAAAGAAATTTGGTGGGTTTTAAAAAACGGTGTTTCTTTGAGTTTTAAATTGTATGCCATCACCATCAAGGTCTCAAGGTTTACAACATCTTCAATGTTATAGGCAAGCAGAGTTTCTAAGGCTTTTTTATTTCCATTTTGTTGGTAATCGTACCAAAGAAAAACAGCAAAATACCCATCAATATCTTTTAAATTACCCCGATCGATTCCCAGTTGAGTTTCACAACTTTTCAATCCTCCTTTATACCCGAGGCTTCCGAGGATATATCGCAGATCAATATGGGCATGATTCAATTCAACACCCAAATAACTTTCAATGAATGGGACATCAAAAGTTTTGCCATTGTAAGTTACAATGACTTTATATTTGTTGATGTCATCTAAAAAGTCATCAAGATTATGTCCGTTGACATAGTGATAAATTGATTCTCCATCATAGAGCGCGATTGTGGTTATTTCAAACCCCCACATTTTTAACCCGGTTGTTTCAATATCCAGATAAGCCATTGAGTTCCTGAACTCTGGGAAAAACCGCCAGTGAAGATTTGCCGGTAATAGTTCTGAAAAATATTTAGGATCATTGGATTCAATGTGTTGGTAAGAACCTTGGAGATATTTGGAAATAAAATTAATTTTTGATTGTGGCAAACGAATTGGACAATTTTCTGTGAAATTATTCCAACTATGAATTCCTGAGTCCCAAAACCGTTGTTCTGTTTTAATTCCGATACTTGGTATGTGAAGAAATGTATTTTTTAACATAGAAAACAAAAGGAAAATATTTTGGCTGTGAAATGTGATCTGTCCGAAAAAGACAATATTTTTTCAGAGGAATAAAAGCGGTCTATTTGTCGTTTAAAAATCAAATAAAGCGCCTCAGTTATTTACACAGCGTCTTTTAGTTTCTTGCCGGCTTTAAATTTTACCGCATTTCTCGCCTTAATTTTGATCGCTTCGCCAGTCTGAGGGTTACGACCCTTCCGGGCTTTACGGCGAACTTTTGAGAAAGTATCGAATCCTACCAGAGTTACCTTGCCGTCTTGTTTTTAACGCCTTTGTGACGTTGGTCGTAAAAAAGTCTAATGCAACTCCAGCAGCAGCTTTAGAAATTTTTGCATCTTTTGCCATGCTTTCGATCAATTCAACCTTTGTCATCAGTTTCCTCCTTTTTAGTTTTGGTTTTGAACCTAACAACCTTTACCCTATAGTTGCATAAATAACATGACCAAATGGGTTTAAAAGTAATAATTACAAGCCATTCAACCTTTTTTAACTGTTCTGCTGGAATGAACTCCAGATGGCATCCTGAAATCGGTGAAAAGCAGCCCTGTTATTTATCCTACGGGAAAGCCGATGGCACCGCATCTCCAGCGTTGTCAAGGGCTTGCGGTAAATTACTACAGATGCACCCTTGACGCCTTGGATCTGCAGCACCCTCGACTTTTGCAACGTTAGGGTTGACATCATTAAAACTACGCTGTCTTGATACTTTCGGTCAGTACAAGGGCGATCAGACACGTCTTACAGATACCTTCACACATGCTGCCGAAATAGGGCAGGGAGCCGTGCTGTGCAAAGATGGTCCCGGGTCCGTTGTCGAATTTGTATCCGTCTAAGCTTTTCACATTTACATCAAACCTGATAGTGAAACCCCACCCCTTTTCAACCAGGGTCTCTAACATTCCCCAGGCATCGGAGAGATGCTCTTCATCCCTCAATCCTCCAAGTTTGACATTGAAATTTTTTTCCACGAGCTCCAGCAGGGGCTTTTCCTCCAAATCCAATATGGCATCTCTGTCCATACCATTCCTTTCTCTATGTTGATAACCTTGTAAAAAGTCGGTCTGCGTCTTCTTAATCGGTGGAGGAGCGCTACCCCTCCCCCGCCATTTGAAGTGAATTCAAACGTTCCCATCCCCACCATAGGCCGTGGCTTACCCGCCCTCGGCCTATTGATGGACTTTTTACGAGTCGATTAATTTTAATATAAGCTAAAAAAGGCCTTTTGAGACCTCCTGTCAAGCGCTTCTTTCAATTTATTGTAAATTTCGGATCAAAGCTGCCACCCTTTGGGGAATAAACCTGCTACTGATTCCGGGGGAAACCTGTGGAATTGGCGTCGGCCAAGCAAATTTATTGATATAAATTAACGTTATTACGGGTTCCCGTATTGTATGCTTTTCTCCCTGTCATGGGTCAATAGTAGATTTGACGCCATTTTCCTTTCAGATTTTTTGCCAGTATTTCAGTATCAATTTAATTACAGGCATCGCCAAAAACAGGCTAAACAGATCGCTTTTTTTATTCCACGTAAATGCTGCGTTTACCCCTGATCCCTGCTCTTTCCTCTTTCCTCTTTTCTCTTTTCTTCTGTTTCTATCCCCTGACATCCTCTTTCTTGTCAGGCCGTCTTGTCGGGTCGAAACTCGAAGAGCGAAGCCTGAAGCTCTCAGAGCGAAGCCCGAAGCTTACAGAGAAAGCTGATAATCAAGGCTTAAAGTTTGACCCCAATCCAAAGTTTTGACGGACATGAGATCTAATGCTAATTGAGCGGCGCTCCGGGCAACTTCTTCACAAGAGTCCCTGTTTTTCGACCGGGAAACTTTACCCAAAATGTCAATACAATCCGTGCTGCCAAATTGCGATACGAATTTCTTGTAGAGCATACCCACACGCAAGCTGGTTTTAAAAGATGGATGAAGATGCTCATTTTGAAAAACCCTGCTCCCTTCTTTCATGGCCACCAGCCCTGCTTTAAAGAACCTGCTGTGCTGTGACCTCCGCAGATCCGTTCCATACATTATGCCCAGCGCCAGAACTCCGCCCATGAAAGCGCCACAAATATCGCCCTGGAATGCGATACCCCCGGAAAATCCCCGGGCAATTCTTGAAATGGGACCTATGTTAAGGTTGAGCCGGGACTCAATGTGTGACAGGACAGTACCGGCACAATGAAACTTCTTTATGTCAAAAGGAGGCCTTAACTGATATGCGCCTTTTGAAGGGAATTTCCTCTCAACCACTTCAACAATGTCAAAGATAGATTCTATTGAGGTGTAGACAAGTCTGAGGCATTTCATTCCTTTTAGCAAAAACCGCCTGATGTCATAGCCTTCTTTAAATTTTATGCCGGTAATATCCCTGCATTTGCTGCTGCCATGGCGTGTGTTGAATCTTCGGTAATACTCAATACAGTCAGACCATAGGCGGTTGCAGTCATTATCCCGGTGATATAAACCCAAAGATAAGATCCCTCCGGTAAGGGCACCGCAGGTATCTCCCTCATGTCCAATACCACCGCCCAGTCCAGTAGCTGCCTTTAGTATCTTCCTGTTTTCCAAACCCAGAAACCGCTGGGTTGCCAGAAGGACGGCTTGGGCTCAGGTAGCCCCACCGAAGACATATCTTATGGCTTCGGAAAAGGCCTTTTGTGTTCTGAATTCTGCCATGGATTTAGCCTATATTTACTCCATACTCCGGTCAAGGACAGTCGCATCACTGTAGCAATCGGTGCATTACCAGTTTGTTAATTGCTATCCAAGACTTTTTGGTGTCAGGTGTCAGATATCAGCTAATTCGTTTCTTACTCCTGACACCTGACACCTGATTGCAAGGCTTTCGCTCAAAAAATGAATAAGTTAAT
>CAZKDT010000130.1:0-7855 GCA_964551515.1 uncultured Desulfobacteraceae bacterium
ATCTGAGATATTCAAATAAGTTTTGGAAATTATTTGTATCTGTGAAGCTGACCGTAATACTTTTGCTTTCGTTAGCAGTCACATCGATTGTTGGAACGATTATCCCGCAGAACGAGAATCCGGCTGCCTATTTTCGTGCATACGGAGAGTTTGTTTACAAGCTTTTTGATCTGCTTGGCATTTTTGACATGTACCACTCCTGGTGGTTTCAGTTTTTGCTTCTTTTGCTTACAATAAATATTGTTGTTTGTTCAATCGATCGACTGTCGGTCACATGGAAGATAGTATTTGTCAAAAACCCCAAGTTTAATCTTTCAAGGTTCAGAAAACTTTCTCAAAAGGAGGTTTTTGACAACAAACAGAAGCCCAAAGAGCTAATAAAAGTCTATGAGTCATTTATTTCCAAGCATTTTAGATATACCCGTACTGAAGAGACCGACAAGGGATTGTGCGTTTTTGCGGAGAAATGGCGCTGGACCCGTTTCGGGGTTTACACGGTGCATCTGAGTGTAGTCTTGTTGTTAATCGGCGGCCTGATAGGCTCACTTTTTGGTTTTGAAGGATTCGTCAACATTCCGGAAGGTGAGAAGATTAACAACATCCGAATTAGAAATACCGGTCAGATCCGGTCTTTGGACTTTGAAATATTATGTGATGATTTTGATATCAGTTTTTATAATAACGGAGCACCCAAAGAGTACCGGTCGAGTTTAACCATCATTGAACACGGAAAGTCGGTATACAAGAAAGATATCATTGTAAATGATCCTCTTCGCTATAAGGGTGTGAACATATTTCAGTCGAGCTATGGCAAGATGCCATCGGATGCTCTTTCCCAAGACAAGGTTCCGGCAAGAGATTCTTCGGGAGAAATCACATTAAATTTTACCAGTAAGGACTCCGGTAAAAAATACAGGATAAAGATCGTTATCGGCAAGGTTGTGGATATTCCTGAAGGTCTTGGCAAATTTGTTATCGTTGAATATAAAGAATCTGCCGAATTTGGCGGCCAAAACATCGGCCATGCTTATATGGGAATACTGACGCCAAAAGGGAAAAATCCTGTCAACATTATGCTTCCTGTGCATTTTCCGAATTTTGACAAGATGAGAAGGGGTTCTATAATCATCTCCGTAGCGGATCAAAAGGCAAAAACCTTTAACCCAGATAAAAAGGCCGACCAGCGTTATTATACCGGTCTTCAGGTAACAAATGATCCCGGTGTATGGGTTGTTTACACGGGGTTTATCATGATGATTATAGGGATTTTCATCACTTTTTTTATGTTCCATCAAAGGGTTTGTATTGAAATAGTTAAAAGCGGGAACAAAAGCAAAGTCATGGTTACAGGTACGGCCAACAAAAACAGACTGGCAATGCAAAACAGAGTAAAGAGAATTTCAGACCAATTAGCCAAGCTTTGATGGCGTCGTAAAAAGTCCCATCTACTGCGTTATAGTATTTTTTCAGACATTAGGCATACTACATGTATGGCCTCGTTTCTGAAAAAATACTACGCCTTGTATATGAACCTTTTTACTTAGCCATCTATAGTTGAATTCGTGACTTTTTACAAAACCGTCAAGCTTTGACATATAGCAAAGTGCATAGAGCATGGCGTAAAGACTGAATGCGCTTAGTACTCTGCTAAGCGATAGGGGACAAATAATGAACAGTTCAGTTTTATTGTCAATCACAACATTTATTTACGGTCTGGCGACAATTTTGTATATCGCATCCTGGGTTTTTAAAAAGCCATTATCCGGCAGACTGGCTTTTTGGGCTGCATTAATCGGTATTGCCGGCAACACAGCAGGCATTATCATGCGATGGGTAGAGTCTTACCGTCTCGGTATCGGCCATGCCCCGCTTTCCAACATGTATGAGTCTTTGGTCTTTTTTTCCTGGACCATCGTTATCATTTATCTTGTAATCGAACGACAGTATAAAAATGCCGTTATTGGAGCCTTTGCCACTCCACTAGCCTTTCTGGCCATGGCTTATGCTTCCATGTCTCCCAATGTAAGTGATCGTATTCAGCCGCTGATTCCTGCCTTGAAAAGCAACTGGTTAATTGCACACGTTATTACCTGTTTTTTAGGTTATGCCGGTTTTGCAATAGCTTTTGGGATAAGTTTTATGTATCTTTTTAAGCAAGGGGATGTAGAGGGTAAAAGTAATTTACTTGCTCATTTTCCAAAGCCTCGTGTTTTGGACGAGCTGACACATCAGATGGTAATGTTCGGATTTCTTTTTTTGTCTATCGGCATAATCACCGGGGCAGTCTGGGCCAATTCAGCCTGGGGCAGTTACTGGTCCTGGGATCCCAAAGAGACCTGGTCTTTGATAACCTGGTTTATTTATGCAACCCTGCTTCACGCCAGGATGATGCGTGGATGGTACGGCAAGCGGATCGCCTATCTTTCAATCATAGGTTTTATGGCGGTTATTTTCACATATTTCGGGGTGAATTATCTGCCCGGATTGCATAGCTACGGAGCTGGATAGAAAGATCTAAAAAAGACATTATTAAGCTTAGGACAACCCGGAGAATAAAAAGATTTGTAACACTTTAGCTTTTTAAAAATATTGCCGCTTCAGATATAATTAAATTTTTACTGAAAAACCACGCCCGAGGCGGATAAAACTCGTGGATAACGGCTCGTAATGAAAGAACCCGTCTGGACTATTAATAAAGGTTTTTATTTTAAGAGGGTGTTTCTTTTTTAAATCAAATCACTTATGGTTCTTTCATAACGATCCCTAATCCACTCAAACAGTTTTCAGCATAAAATTTAATCATACCCGAAGCTCGTTTGAAGTCGATTTGTTTCAAAGAACTAAATTATTATAACGATTTTAAATTTCGTGTTTTCGTGGTTGATTTTAAGTATAATTTAATCATGGAGGAACAGAATTAAAGAGGTACAATATGAACCGTGCTGAAATGGAATATGCTTTGGGAAGTTGTGAGTTTTTCGAGTTGCTCGGGGAAAGTGAAATAGCTGAAATCGCCGGCCTCTGTCAGGCAAACGCTTATAAAAGCGGTGAATACGTTTTTCAACAAGGTGATCACGGAGAGCATCTTTATGTTATTGTCCAGGGCCATATCTACCTGGAAAGGTCCATGGATTTGGGGGCGCGTAAGGGAAATATCGTCATCGAAACCCTTGGCAAGGGAAGGGTTTTTGGTTGCTGGTCCACGCTTCTGGATCTTCCACACACTCTCATGGCCTCGGCCATCTGTCAAAAACCGACAACGATCTTGGCTATGAAGGGCTCGGATTTAAGGCGGATTATGGTCGGCAACACAAAACTTGGATTTAATATAATGGAAAGGCTTTGTTTTTTACTCCGCAACAGAATACAAGCCGCTTACGGAGCGATGGAGAAAATTTAGCGGCCAGAATTCATTCGGGCACTACTTATAAACCAGCTTGGGCGTTTCCATAATCACTTTGGTATCCGGCGGAACAGTTTTTGTGATCCAGACATTTCCCCCGATCACAGAGCGCGCTCCGATAACGGTATCTCCGCCCAGAATTGTGGCGCCTGAATAGATAATAACATCGTCTTCTATGGTAGGATGTCGCTTTTTACCTCTCAGGTGCTCCCCGGCATTCTTGGGAAGTGAAAGGGCACCTAATGTCACCCCCTGATATATTCGAACGTTTTTTCCTATAACTGTGGTTTCTCCAATAACAATCCCTGTCCCATGATCAATGCAAAAGCTTTCTCCGATATTGGCTCCGGGGTGAATATCGATACCGGTTAAACTGTGGGCATATTCTGTCATGATCCGTGGAAGTAATGGTACTTTAAATTCAAAAAGCTTGTGGGCCACCCTGTAGACGGTTATGCCAAAGATTCCCGGATAACTAAAAATGATCTCATCGTGGCTTTTCGCCGCTGGATCACCGATATATGTCGCTTGCACATCTGTTGCCAGTATTTTCCGAATGGAAGGTATGGATTCAAGAAGGGCAAGCGCAAACTTTTGCCCTTGCTCCTCACATTCAGTACATGGGAGATCGTACCTGAAACACTCATGCCGGATGCTGTGAGCAATCTGTTCGGAAAGCATATCAAACAAAACCGAAACGGCCTGCCCAATGTAGTATTTCAGGTTAACCGGATCGATCTTTTCCCGTGTAAAATAGCCCGGGAAGAGAATTTCTCTTAATTTATTGATAATATCGACAACATAACCTTCGGACGGAATCGGTTCATAGTCGATATGTGTATAGGATTCTTTGTCATAGCAGCTCTTAATGATGTTCTCGGCAACGTCGGGAAGCTGCTGTTTGAATCTGGTTAAAGATTCAGCATCAATCTTACAAGTTGATTCTAAATTTTTCGTATCGTCTTTCATTTGCATAGCCCCAAAATTTTTTATTTTAAATATTTTTTGACAGTATCAGTGCAATCTTATCACCGCAACAGATCTTTCCACCCTCAAGCACGCGAGCAAAAACCCCTTCTTTCGGCATAATGCAATCTCCGGCCTGATAGTAGATAGCGCATTTATTGTGACACTCCTTGCCGATCTGTGAGATCTCAACCTCAGCAGATTCCCCGAGTTTTACTCGGGTGCCGACAGACAAATTTTTCCAATCAATGCCTGACGTGGCAATATTCTCAGCAAAATCCCCAAATGTAACATCAAGACCCTGTTTGCGGGCTTTTTCAATACTCTCAGAAGCAAGAAAACTCACCTGCCTGTGCCACATACCTGCGTGAGCATCCCCTTCGAGTCCGTGATCCTCAATAAGGCATGTCTCCTCTATCGGTACTTTGCGCGTTCCTTTTTTCTTGCTTACCGCAATCGATATAATCTTCATGATTCGCTCTTTCCTTTCAAAACATATTTCAAAATTTCACAAGATCTGCACAATTTCATCTTTTCTTTCCAGTTTTTATGAACGGTGCCATCACAAATAGTGCCGCTAATAAACCAGCAAAGCTTTCCGGCTTGAAACTCCCATGCCGGGCACTCTTTTTTCTTTTCAGAAGGACATTTTTTCACAACCCAGCACGACTTTCTGCTTTTGCTATTCTCTTTCAATCTGGAGATTAGAAACAAAACCTGCCGCTCCACATGGCCCGGTACTGATCGCCATCCCTGCTCGTAACTGTGCACAGCTTTAAGAGATATCCCTAGAAGCTGTGCCATCTGCCGCTGTGTCCTGTCCAGTCTATACCTGAAATGTTTAAATTCTTTACTGTCCAAGCTGAATTCCCTGTTGCTTTCGATGAAAGTTCTAAAGAAATTATCCAAATTATAACCACATTGTGATAACATAAAGTAATACTATGTGGTATCATTTGTCAAGCATTCTTTTCAGGAAGCAAACTCTATCCGGACAGGATAAATCCATTACTGAAATGACATCACCAGAGATATTGCAGGAGGAAATAAGAACAAGGTGATAAAATCTAATAAATCATATATGTTTTTGAAAATCATTCTTTTATTGTAATGAGCCGGTTCTTGATTTAAGTCAATGTAAACGCACATAAAAAATTGTAATTAATAAATTTGATGGCGTCGTAAAAAGTCCCATCTACTGCGTTGTAGTATTTTTGCAGACACTCGGCATACTACTTGTATGGCCTCGTTCCTGAAAAAATACTACGCCTTGTATATGAACCTTTTTACTTAGCCATCTATGGTTGAATTAGTGGCTTTTTGCGAGAACGTCAAATTTAGGGTTTAAAAAATAACAATAGAAAGGAGAATCAGCCATGATGAAACGAATTGAAGTGTTTAAGGAGAGTAGTTTCGATGAAAAAGCATTAAAAAGACTTTTAGTTCATGACTCACCCTATTTTAAGGTTCTGAACTTCAATTTCAGCGCCGGTCAGGAACTTCCTATCCATTCTCATGATATCGAAGGTCAGTTGAGTATAGTTGTACTTGAAGGTGAGGGTTCATTTTTGGGAAAAGACAGCATTGAGCTACCTGCTTATACGGGGGATGTCCTGATTTCTGATATCAGCGAACCCCATGGCATACGGGCAAAAAGCAAAATGCGCGTGCTCGTGACTATTGCACCGCCAATTTAAAGATCTGTACTGTATCAACTCTTTTAAAGGGGATTATTGCAATGGCCAGTCTGAAGCATATTTCGGACTTTCTTGGTCTGCGAAAAAGTACGGTCGGCCTTCTGTGCATGGTCATCCTTGTCGGTATGGGAGAGAGGATGGCAGAGCGATTTTTGCCGATTTACTTAATCGCTCTTGGTGGAGGCGCTCTGTCAATCGGCCTCCTTAACGGCCTCGATAATTTACTGTCAGCTCTCTATTCTTTTCCAGGAGGCTACCTTTCAGACCGCATCGGCACCAAACGAGCCCTGCTTGTCTTCAACATCGTTGCCATGTTCGGATTCCTTGTGGTCATACTGATTCCTGCATGGCAGGCTGTTTTAATAGGTGCAGTGTTTTTTCTGTCATGGACGGCAATTTCCTTGCCCGCAACCATGAGTCTTATTGCCAGAGTTTTGCCCGTGAGCAAGCGAACCATGGGAGTTTCCATGCATTCTCTGGTGCGAAGAATCCCTATGGCGCTTGGACCGATTCTGGGAGGCCTATGTATTGGTCTGTGGGGTGAACGTAATGGGGTCCGAATAGCCTTTGTTTGTGCCTTTCTGTTATCTTTTGTGGCAACAATTCTGCAGCAAATTCTTATTGAAGATGACTCTTCACAAATATCTCACGGCAAACAATCTGCAGCACCGGAAAAGAATCCGTTAAAGCTTTTACGCTACATGAGTCCGTCGCTCAAACGATTACTAATTGCCGATATTCTAGTCAGGTTTTGCGAACAGATTCCCTATGCTTTCGTTGTGGTATGGTGCATGAAAACAATTGCAAAACCGGTTACCGCTTTCCAGTTCGGTATTTTAACAAGCATTGAAATGATAACAGCCATGCTCGTTTATATACCGGTGGCTTATTTAGCTGATAAGAGCACCAAAAAGCCTTTCGTTGTGATAACATTCATGTTCTTTACATTTTTTCCACTGGCGCTTTTCTTTTGCCGGTCTTTTGGGTGGCTTGTGCTCGCATTCATCTTACGCGGTTTTAAAGAGTTCGGTGAACCGACACGAAAAGCACTGATTATGGATCTTGCACCGGAAGACCGTAAAGCGGCCATGTTCGGCCTCTATTACCTCATGCGTGATATTGTCGTATCAGTAGCGGCCTTTGGTGGTGCCTTCCTGTGGCTGATTGGGCCCTCAACCAATTTTATAGTCGCGTTTTCATGTGGTATATTGGGAACAGTTATATTCGCGCTTTGGGGGGATGATCTGTCATAGCGGTAATATTTTCAAAAAGTTAAAGTGTTACAAAAAATATAGTTTTTTATAGAATTAGCCTTTTTAACGCCAATCTATCCTTATACTTGCTTACTACCGGTAATTTCCTAGTGCCTTCCTTATGTGCGACTATAATTTCGCAATCACTATAGTGATGTTGTCTTTTCCTCCGGTATCCAGCGCCGCCTGAACCATGGATTGGGCTTTGGTTTTGAGACTGGTTTCGGCATTGAGAAGAGACACCATGGTTTCAGGGGGTATTTCTTTGTGAAGTCCGTCAGTAGAAAGGATCAGCAGATCTTTATTTTGAATTTCCAGCAAGCCTGTTTCCGGTTCACAGATTCCGCAGCCCACACATTGATCCATAATGTGACGGGAGTAATGGGTGGGGGCCTGTTCAGGAGTGATTTCACCTTCTTCCAAAAGAAACCGGGCAAACGTCTGATCTTCGGTTATTTGGATTAGCTGATTTTCACGTAGAACATACAGACGGCTGTCCCCTACATGCACCCAATGTGCAAACCCGTCGCGCAGCA
>CAZKDT010000131.1:0-7802 GCA_964551515.1 uncultured Desulfobacteraceae bacterium
AAAAGAAGCAGTGTATTTTCAAAAAGTTTGTACCGAAGTCCTGCATTGACTCGATTCTTGGCCCGTCGCCCAGTTTTTCACCCGCAACCCCCGCAGGGCCTGTGTTCGGGCCTCTATATCTCCAATAATTATAAGCATAACTGACATAGAACGAGAGTGGATCGATAATATGTCCATTCAGTTCCACTTCAACGCCTTCCTTGATAACTTTATCAAGATTGATCTTTCTGCGTCCCCATGGAGACTTTTTGTAATAGGCGCTGCTGCGGTCAGCGGAAACCACATAATCTTTTATTTCATAATGGGAATAATCGATCTTCAAGCTGATGTCTTTCCAGATTCTTCTTGTAAGCACTAAATCATATCCAATGCCGTGTATGGGATCGACCTCGATCCCTGATCCCCAACTTCAGATCTGGCAATAGGACTTTGGAGTCCATATCCTGCTGACACCTGCGGATATGGAAGTATCTCTTAATAGATCAGATAAACCATCAAGTTCATATGTAAGAAAAGATTTTGGGACAAATTGATGATAACCCTTTTTTATCTCATCTTTTTGTATTGCCGGATTGCAGTATACGCCTGATCTTATATTTTTATTATTCCACCAGATGTTGATATCCTCATACCTGAGACCGGCGGTCAGGGTAAGCCTCGGTATGATATTCCATCTATCCTGGATGAATCCTGCATAACTTTCATCCATTTTTTCCCATCTATAGCGAAGCTGCATAAAGTCAAACCCCACAGTTACGAAATGATCCTCGAAAAGCCGGAACTCATTTTGAATATTTGTGCCGTATGAATTCCATTCCGTTTTATAACGCCATTTCTTCCCTTGTTCGTAATGATATATCTGATCCTCATGACTATAATAGGCTCCTAACTTCCATTCGCCGATAATGGTGGGCTGCTTAATGTTTAATCGAAAAGAATACGGTTCTTTATCGCGACGGGGTTCATCTAATGGATTGGAGCCGGATTCGGTTCTGGGATAACTTCCATCATAATAGTCTTTGTATCTTCCTTTTGGATCGTTATTTACTGGTCGTTCACGTTTTGCATCCTGATAAGTTACATTCAGACTGATGTATCCATCAGAAGGAAGAATATAACCAAACCGTCCGGATATTGTATCTATATCAGCCCTGTTGTTCCTGAGATAACCATTGGTACGATACTTTTCATATGAAAAATCATAAATAAATGAGTCTGCCCCGCCATCTACATTAAATCGGTGGGTCTGGGTGTTATATGAGCGATAGCTTGTCATCACCTTAAAATTCGGTTTCAATGTTTCACATCTTTTCGGGGTCCTGGTTTTTATGTTGATCACACCTCCGAGAGCCCTGCTTGAATAGAGCGCTGAATGAGGCCCGGAAATTATCTCGACACTCTCTATCTGTCCGAACGGGATAGTGGAGAAATCTACAAAATGTCCGCCCTTATATCCGCCGACTTTTTCAACGGATAAACCATCCGTGGCAGTTACAAAGCCGCGAGTGTCAAAACCCCGCATATAAACATTGTCGTTTGTTTCAACCAGATCGCTGCTTCCGCGAAAATCTATTATGGCCCGGTCTTTTAAGATATCGACGATATTTTGCGGAGTGCCGGGTGTTTTGTACTTTTCCACATGTATAATTGTGCTTTGGGGTGTTATTGTAATACCCTCCTTTTCTCCCGGCGCTGTCACGGTTATCTGTTCAAGCCTGACCGCTTCTTTTTCCTCCTGGGCAGAGGTTAGGCAAGGAATGAGAACAGTTATGAATAAAATAGCTAAATATGGATATCCGATCTTAAGTCCTTTCTTCATGGTTAAGTTTTGTCTCCTTTTACTTCTGATTGTTTCATGGTATACTCCGACATTCCTCATAAATGCTTAAAGGTAGTTTACACTTTTAACGGTTCTCGCTTTCTCGTTCCCACGCTCTTTGCGCGGGAACGCATACCATAACAGGTTCTCACGCAAAGAGCATGGGAACCGGGCGAAAAAAAGAGTGCCCTCGGAGGCAGCGGGGAATAAATCAGGGTGAAATCAGGTTGACGAGGAAATACTTCAGTAGTATGAAATAACTGAAGCATACCTCGGCCCCGAGGGAGCTTCACCTGGAAGGCGGCCTGCAAACCCTGGCCGGGGACGGCTGCTTTCCTTTTTCAAGTTTTGTAAAAATTAATTTTTCAAAAAAAGTTTTTGTCTGTTCACCTCCTTTCAGCGTTTTTTTCATTACGTCAGCTCAAACAAAATAGTCAGCTCAATATGAAGCGGACCTTTGAACAGGTTCGGCGGCGGCCTTGGGAAGGGGGCCGCTTTTTTCACCGCATCCAGGGCCGCAGTGCCGAGGCTGCTGTGCCTTGCTTGTTTTACGATTTTTAAGGACGATATCTGTCCGTTTGCCGCGATCACAAACCGAATCATAACTCTTCCTTCAATATGTTTTGATTTGGCGGATTCAGGATATTTTTTGCAGCTTTCTATTTTAAGTCTCACCATGTCAAAATAGTCGTTTGATGTTACAAACTCCTCGGATCCGCCTGGATTCCAGCCGGGGTTCCAGTCTGAAATGCTGGGGCCGGCATTGTCGGGAATGTCGGGCGCGCTGATATTTTCCATGAGCGTATTTACAAGGCTGTTTTTAACCGGATCGATTTTTATGCGTGGAACAAGCCGCTTTTGAATGCTCAGCTTTTTAACATTCCTGACTTTCGGGGCATGATGCCTTATCCTGGGTCTTGGGATTGCCCTGCTGAACGGTTTTGAAACATCGCGCATTGCCAGTTCTATATAGGTTAGTGCGTTGGATCGATATATCCCGGAAATATGCATGAACAGCGCTATATGAACAACCAGGGAGATGCCGATCATGGACTGCATTAGCCTGTTGGGTTTTTTTTTATTTTTTGACACGGATTTCATTTTTTTTTAGACGCGGATTACACGGATTTCACAGATTCCTTTTACTAAATACTTTTCGCTTTACTTTGACTGAATGGCCGAAATTGATTAACAGGCCAACTTCAATGTCTGTGGCCTTTAAATAGTTTACAAGTTGGACTTCATGAATTTCGGCTAATTGTTAAACCGCTTTCAATTCGAGAATAACCTTACCTTCAACAACAATATCCGCTACATATTGACCAACGATTTTATCCTCATAATATACACTTATGGGAAACTCGCTCCCAATATCCAGTCCCGTTTTTTTTAATTCGATCGCCAATGCATTTTGATATACTTTTTCAAAAAAGCCGAATCCAAGGGTATTGTGAACTGTGTATGCCGCCTTGATTATTTTTTCAGTAAGTTCGGAATATTTCATTGGATCTCCTGCTAGTTTTTAGACACGGATTACACGGATTATAATATTTTTTTTAAAAAATCCGTGAAATCCGTGTCTAAAAAAATTAAAAATCCTTTTCAGTAGCCAAACACAATCTCGCAGCGCCGGCAGCCTTGGCAAGATCCATAACCTTGACCGCCTTGTTTAATACCACCGACCGGTCAGCCTTCACCACCACCAGCCGGTCTTGCTGCCCCCCGATCATTTCCTTCAGCCTTTTAAATAGCATCTCCTGCGGAACCTCTTTGTTCTCTAAAAAAGCGCGTCCTTCCCGATCCACGTAAACCGTAATCTCCTGCTGCGTCTGGGGCGCGGCGGCCTTTGCCTGGGGGAGTTTGATCTTGATGCCCTCATCCACCATAAAATTAGTTGTCAGCAGAAAATAGATAAGCAGCATAAAAACAATATCTATCAAAGAAGTAAGCGGAGCCTGCATCTGATAGCGGGGCCTTTTTTTTCTGTGAACCAGCATTCCGGCCTCCTATTTTCCTGTAATCGCTTTCATAAAGACTACAGAACCGCTTTGCAGCCTGGCCTCATATTTATCAACTCTGGCCGTAAGATAACTGTGAGCCACCATGACCGGCAAAGCCACGGCAAGACCGAGAGCGGTGGTAAGCATGGCCTCCCAGATGCCGCCTGCCAGAACCGCCGCATTGACCTTGCCGCCCATTTGCTGGATCACCATAAAGGCCTTAATCATTCCGATGACGGTCCCGAGCAGACCTAAAAGCGGCGCGATATTGCCGATTGTGGCAAGGGCCTGAATACCTGATGAAAGACTTCTCACTTCCTCATCGGTTGTATTAACAATCACCGTTTCCAGCATTTCACGATCAAGATTCCTGGCGTCAATAGCCTGAACAAGTATACGCCCCATTGGAGAATCGCTTTCCCCGGCGGATTTCAGCGCCTCCTGTTCACTCCCGTTTAGAAGCAGCCCAGCAACCTTTTCCGCAAGGCCCGCGCCCCGGCTTCGCATCCTTGCAAAACGGATTATCCGCTCGGAAAATATGGCCAGGGCCAGAACCGAACAGAACAGAATCGGAATCACAAGCACTCCGCCTTTTGATAAAAACTCAAACATATGAACTTTCCTTTCTTAGTTTTCAGACACGGATTTCACGGATTATAATATTTTTCCTAAATCCGTGTAATCCGCGCAATCCGTGTCAAATAAAAAAATTACTAATCTGCCATATCCGGCCGGCCGTCAAAATCAAGATCCTTTTTCCGGCTGACCAGAGCTTCCGCGTCATCATACTCTTCCCAGATATCCGGCTTACCGTCTCCGTTTGTATCCTCTTCGACCGATGTAAGCCTTCCCTGATCATAAAAATACCACGTATCTATCCGGCCATCGCCCTTATTATCCTTTTCCGCCCGCACCGGATTTTTCGAATCATCATAATACCAGACAATATTCAACCGGCCGGTATCTCCATCATCTTCCTCGCTTTTAAAGAGTTTGCCGTCTTTGGTGTAATGCTCCTTTAAATTTAAACGGCCGTCTCCGTCTTCGTCGATCTCTTTCAGCCTTAAAACTCCATCCTTATAAAAAAAGCGGGCTTCAATATTGTTATCCCGGTTTGCATCCTGCTCCATCACCATAGACCATTCCGGGCGGTCAAACCACTCGGTTATCTCAAAATACCCGTCATGGTCGCTGTCTTTAACCAGTTTTTTCTTTAAACCTTTTTTAAAAAAGACCCTTAAATCGACAATGCCGTTTCCGTTCTCATCTTTTTCAAGTTTAATAATTTTATTATTCTTATAAAACTGCCATGTGTCGGTTTTACCGTTTAAGTCTGTGTCGCTTTCAACCCTTTGCTTTTCTTCTTTTTTGGTGAAAAATATTTTGACATCCGGCTTTTTGTCCCTGTTTTTATCTTCTGTCTGAAGATACAACTTCCCGTTTTTAAAAAGCGAAACAGTCTCCAGAAAGCCGTCCCCGTCGGCATCATATTCCACCCGGGCAGGCGCTCCCTTTTTAAAAAATCTGATCCGGTCGATCTTCCCGGAATTCCTTGTGTCTTCTTTTATCTCTTTAACCAGGCCGGCCTGATCAAACCGGCTGAAATAATCAATTTTACCGTCAAAATTCGTATCCTTGTTCCGGGTAAAAGCTTGGCCTTGTTTAAAGGTTGTGAAGATGTCAAACTTTCCGTCAAAGTTTGAATCCTTTTCTTGATTGATCGGCAGGGAATCTTTAAAATCTGTGACGGAATCGATCAGCCCGTCAAGGTTGATATCCTTTTGCTGTTTTTTGATCTCGCCATTTTGATAAAAACGAAAGGTTTCCATTTTTCCGTCTATATCAAGGTCGTGGCTGCTTTTTTCCGGAAGCCCTTCCTGATCATACATGACTATTCTTTCAAGCCTTCCGTCTTCATCAGCGTCCGTCTTTTGCTCTACCGGCTTGCCGTCTTTATACTTCAGCCAGACATTTACCTTTCCGTTTTCATCCGTATCCCTGGTGGAAGATGCAAGCTTCCCTTTTTCAAAATAATAAATAGTGTCAAAACCGCCGCTGTCTGTGGTATCCTTTTTGATCAAAAGAGGCTGTTCGTTTTCATCAAACAGGATGATCCGGCAGACTTTTCCCAACTCGTTAATTTTTTTTTGCCGGATCCTTTTTTCATCTTTAAAATAGTCAATACAGTCAATCTGCTGATCAAAATCAGTATCCCTTTCGAGCCGGATCAGTATTTCATCTTTATAATACTGAAAACGATCCATCAGGCCGTCATTATTGCTGTCGTTTTCAAGCCTTGCAATTTTGCCTTTGGCATCAAAAAACACGATCCGGTCAATCTTCCCGTCACCGTCAGTATCCTTTTCAACCTGCTTTGCTTCTTTTGCAAAGGCGGTTGATAAAAAGAGACCGCCAATCACTATAAAGACAAAAAAAGATAAATAAAACCGTATGTTAAAAGCTTGTTTTAAAATATTATCCATCCCTTCCTCCAAAAAAAAAGCCAGAAAAATTTTAAAGGCATTCGTGCCCTCTAAAACCTTCCTGGCTTTTTTATTTATATTTTACAGCTTATAAACTGATATGTGACCGCTAAAAAAAATTACTTTCGGCTGAATAAATTAAATACACCACTTCATATGGCTTCATCTATAATTTCGTATTCTATATCTAAATCTAAATTTAATAATATAGTATATTAATATTTATTTGTCAATAAGAATCTTTGACAAATTAATCCCGGTTAAACATATAAGCCCCCGGCGTCAATGCGCTTTTTCGACGTAACTAACTAAAAAAAACTTATATTTCTGCTTTAAATTCTATCTTCTCGCTGCCAAATGTCGGCTCAATTACTTTCTGTATGCCATGTCCAGGATTGGCCTCTTTAAAAATATTTACCAATTGATATTTTGATAATATTTTTAGATCATTATTCAGACTTACAGGCGTGCGATTCATATCGGACATCAATTCAGAGAAAACAACCCTTCTTTTTTTGCGTAAATATTGAACAAGCTTTGTTCTTTCCGGCTTGAGAATTGACATTAAGTCAACAGGATCGACCCAAATTATATTTTTTCTTGTTATTTTACGTTTCTCATCAATCTCTTTTGCCGTTTCCTTAGCCGAAGAGAAAAAATCTGAAAGTGAGCCTGCTTTTAGTTCGACACTCATTTTATGAACTCCTTTACTTCATTTTCAAAACGTTCCACTAAATCCTGATAGGTTGTGAAATCGAGGACCTCTGATATTTCACCAAAATAGTGTTTGTGATGAAAATCATGGGTATTGTCATAGCCAAGAACCCGACCATTATCTCCTGAAAATATGAGGTGGTTAATATACGCCATGCTGTATTTGACAATTTTTCCTTTTTCATTCTCCCAGGCCTCAATTTTGAGGAGACCGCCACCTCTTTTGGGATTAACGGGGAATTGCTCATAAACAACTTTTTTAAATTTTATCTTCTTTTTTTCCCCTTAACCATGTAACTATTATTATCAGGTAGAAAAAATATTGTAAAGCTGTTTTCTTCGTTAATATTTCTATGTTATTCATTGGGCTAATTGCGGTGACGAAGTCAGCGCCGGGAATCATGATTTATACCCACACAGTTAAATCCACAACCGCGAAAGATGCAAAAAATGGCTTTGAATAAATTTCCTGTTAGTTTGGACCGCTCCCGGCAATATTCCTAATCAGCTTTTGGCTTTATTAACGTAAAAGACCCCTGCTATGAAAAAGATTACCCCTATTCCTGAGAGAAGGAAATAAGGGAATATATCCGGCACGTTGCCGTAAGAAGCATCTCTTATGGCATGGGATGCATACGTAAGGGGCAAAAGATTTAATAATTTTTGAGCCCAGAAAGGCAAATTTTCAACAGGAAAAAAGGTTCCCCCAAGAAACGCCATGGGAGTTATAATAAAACCTAAATCCTGCAAGCGTCGAGTTTGCCGAAGATGCAAGGCGGCAAGGGC
>CAZKDT010000132.1:0-7766 GCA_964551515.1 uncultured Desulfobacteraceae bacterium
GGTGATTAAAATTGCCCATAATATGGCTTTAAAAAATATCCCATATTTATTCCTTCCCGTATGCCTGGTGTCAGGTTTCAGGGGCTAAGGTTCAGAATAGATGACACTGTTAATTCAACATTATTTGCCAACAAATTCTTTGTCTTTATTTTGAATTGTATCCCGCATATACTGGTAACTTCTCAATAAGTTCGGGCAAATCATATGTTGCGACTGTTTCCAGAGCTTATTAAGAAATTACATATACTGCGGATAACAGGTTAAGGTTATAAGATAAAATAACCATTTAAAATTGCCTGTATGATAATTATATATTGTTTAAAAATGACTCAAATAATCTTAGGTTTAAGCCCAAATAAAGTGAGACTTATCATCTGTGTTCATCATTCCTGACACCTGACACCTGAAACCTTATGATATGGAAGATATGGAACAAAAATGGGATTAAAATTTCATCTGTATACACGGCGATTTTCACCACCCCACCTAACACCTGAACCCTTTAATTCTTGACCCATTATTATTCTTTTGACACTCAAATTTACTTATCCTATATTTTTTAAAATGAAAATAGCCTTTATTCATTATCATCTTAAAACCGGCGGTGTAACAACGGTTTTAAAACAGCAGGTAGAAACTCTTCGTGATACGTGTGACATTCTGGTATTGACCGGCGAGATTCCGGAATCGCCTTTTCTTTGTGATACGGTTCATATCCCGGGACTGGGTTACGATCGTAAGGATCAGAGCAGATCGGATCCCCAAGGTATCGCGGCCGCCGTCACCCGGGCGATCCATCTAAAATGGAAAGGTGGATGCGACCTGGTTCATGTTCACAACCCCACACTAGCAAAAAACAGGGATTTTTTAAAAATTCTCAAAGCCCTCCAAAACAAAAAGATCAAACTTTTTCTTCAGATCCATGACTTTGCGGAAGACGGAAGACCCTTGGCATACTTCTCTGAGGATGAATATCCTCAAAACTGCCATTACGGGGTTATTAATTCAAGGGATTACAACATACTGCTCGAATCAGGGTTAAAAGAAAAAGGGTTGCATACAATTTTTAATACCATTAATCCGTTTAAGTTAAATACAACGGACGCACCCCAAAAAAACCTGGTTTTGTATCCCATTCGAGCGCTCCGGAGAAAAAATATCGGGGAAGCAATCCTTATCTCCCTGTTTTTCAAAAACAATGAAACCCTTGCCATTACGCTGCCTCCCAACAGTCCGGCAGATATGGAAAGCTATGAGCAATGGAAGGCTTTTGTAAAAGAAAAAAATCTGAATGTAATATTTGAAGCGGGTTTATCACATGAATTTTCGGAGCTTGTCATGTGTGCCAAGTTTCTTATCACCACAAGCATTACCGAAGGATTCGGGTTCTCATTTCTTGAACCCTGGACCGCAAAAAAAATCCTGTGGGGAAGAAAATTACCGGAAATATGCCATGATTTTGAAAAAAATGGGGTTTGGCTGGATCACCTTTACACGCGGCTAACGGTTCCCGTGGAATGGCTGGGCAAAGAAAAGTTTTTCAGGGCCTGGCAGGCGGGTATACAAAAAGCGTGTTCCATGTTCGACATCAGGATCGATAAAACAAACATCCTACACGCTTTTGAAACAATAACCACAAATCAGACCGTGGATTTTGGACTGCTTAATGAAGCCTTTCAAAAAACGGTGATATCAAAAGCGTTATCTGACAAATCACATCGGGACAGGCTCATATTTTTTAACCCTTTTCTTTCAAATCCGGGAAATGTGTCAGACAAAAAAACTTTGATACAACACAACATGAATACAGTGCTGTTCCATTACAACAAAGCCAACTACAAGAAAAAGCTCTTTGATATATATTCCAGAGTAATCAAGGATACGGTTTGTCATAACATAGACAAAAAACTTGTTCTTTCAAAATTTCTGAGTCTTGAAGATTTCAGCCTTCTCAAATGGTGAAATTATGTGGAAAAATGTCAGGATCTCTGAATATATAATGCCTGTTTCCCCGCTTCGAACCTCTTTGAAGCCAATCGGAAAACTCGAAGAAAAGATTGAGGGTATCCTTTTTGACCTTTATGGCACACTCTTTATCAGCAGATCTGGCGATATCGGCATGGCAAAGAAAAAATCGCCACAAATGCAAATTCTTAAAAAATTGCTTCAAAAATTCGGTATTAAAAAAGATCCCCCATCCGTTTTAAACCGGTTTTACGCTGCCATAGAAAACGAGCATGAACGTCTCAAGAAAAAAGGGGTTGACTTCCCGGAAGTTGAAATAGACCAAATTTGGATGCGCGTGCTCGAAAATGACAACCTTGAAACCGTTCGGAAATTTGCCGTCACCTTTGAACTGATTGTCAATCCCGTATATCCCATGCCCAACCTTGAAACAATGCTTTCAACCTGCAGGGATTCCAATGTACTGATGGGTATTATATCAAACGCCCAGTTTTATACCCCATATCTGTTTAACTGGTTTCTTGACTCAAACCCGGAGTCTCTTGGATTTCATCCCGACCTTATTCTTTATTCATACAAATTCGGACATGCAAAACCATCGACTTTCATGTTCCAGGTTGCGGCCGAAAAGCTTAAAAACATGGGGATCCCTGCTCATTCAACCATCTATTTCGGAAATGATATGTTAAACGACATCTATCCCGCGCAAAAAGCTGGATTCAAAACAGGACTCTTTGCAGGTGATGCAAGATCGCTGAGGTTAAGAAAGAATGATCCCAACTGCAAAAAACTTTCTCCCGATCTCGTGATAACCGATCTTGCTCAACTTCTTGACTACATACAATAATCTCATCCAGTAACAAATAATGTTGCTAAAATTTAAAAAAAATCATATGAAATACAAGACGTTCTCATAATTAAAAGTTTCGGAATTGTAACATCTCAATAAATTATTGATTCGGCTCAATATCACCATTTAATATACCAGAACGGGTGTAAATTAAGACCGTTGGTAAACGCTTATCCTTGCATATTGACAAACCGTGACTCCGAAACCTTTTTTTAAATGTCAGGTGTCAGGAATCGCCAGACCTAACACCTAAAACCAAATAGCCATGGCAATCTTAGCAAACAACAGTCTTGATTTACACCCCTTGAGATATGATTATTACCCAGTCATTAGTTCTTATTGTTTAAGGAGCGGAGCATGAAAAAAAAATATGGGTTAACGCCGTCGGATCTAAGGTCAATATGTGATCCCAAGATGTTTACCTTTAAAAATACTGCGGAAGTAAATCCGCTGGATGAAGTCATCGGGCAAGAACGAGCGGTTCAGGCCATAAACTTCGGCCTGAACATGAAAAGCCCGGGATACAACATTTTTGTCACAGGATTAGAAGGCACCGGCAAATCTACCATCATTAGAGACCTCGTTAATCGGCAAGCCAAAATCCTTCCATCACCGGCTGATTGGTGCATGGTCAATAATTTTAAGGATGAATATCGCCCCAAAGCCATTTCCGTACCCACAGGTAAAGCAACCCGATTCAGTAAAACAATAAGCAAGTTAATTGATGATCTGAAAAAGGAGTTGCCCAAAACCTTTGAGCATGAATCGTATCACCAAAGACAATCTGAAATCCAAAAAAAGTATTCGGATCAACAAAAAGAGATGATTCAGAAACTCGAAGCGTCGGCAAAGGAAAAAAATATCCAGCTTAACAGAACCAAAACCGGGTATCAAATCATCCCCATTGTTAAGGAAAAGCCGATTTCACCGGAGGAGTTTATGGCACTTCCAAAGGAAACGAAATCCGAAATCGAGGAAAGAATCAGTATGGTTCAGTCCGAAGTCGACGCCACAATCCGGGAACTTAATAAAATCAACCAGGTAATGACTTCTCAATTTGAAAAACTCATGGAAGATATCGCTCTGTTTGTGGTAAAACAGCGGATAGATATTATTAGAGAGGAATACAAGGAATGCAAAGACATTCTGGCATATCTTGACGAGATGCAGGCGGATATTCTGGAAAACGTTAAGGATTTTATATCTCCTCCAGAACCAAAACTACCCGTTGAGGGATTTATGCTTCAATCTGCAAAACCCTCTTTTCAGCGCTATAAGGTCAATGTTCTGGTAGATCAAAAATCTTTAAAAGGAGCGCCGGTTATTTTTGAAACAAATCCAACGCATCACAACGTTTTCGGTCAAATTGAAAAAAGAGCCCATATGGGAACCATTATCACAGACTTTACCATGATCCAGGCCGGATCACTTCTCAGGGCCAACGGCGGCTATCTGATAATGGAAATCGAGTCTATCCTCATGAACCCGTTCGTGTGGGAAGCGCTCAAACGTGCGTTACAAAACAAGCTCCTTTTCATAGAAGATCTTGCTTCAGGTTTGGGATATGGCACATCATCCCTTCGGCCGGAACCAATCCCCCTGGAAGTCAAGGTTGTCTTATTCGGCAGCTATCACCTGTTTCACCTGCTCCAGAATTATGATTCAAAATTTAATAAAATTTTCAAAGTCAGGGCGGATTTTGACCATGAGGTGGAAAAAAGCCAGGATACCATTCAACAATATGCTCGCTTCATTGCTCGTGTATGCAAAGAAGAGGAACTTTTGCCGTTAACCCCCAAAGGTGTCGCCGCCATTGTGGAGTATGGTGAAAAATATATCGAAAACCAAAAAAAACTTTCACTCAGATTCGGCGCGATTATGGGAATTTTAAAAGAGGCGGACTACTGGGCAAAAAAAAGGAATGCAAAACGGGTTTCAGACAAAGATGTTATCACCGCTTTCAATGAATACCGATTTCGGTATAACCTTTATGAAGAAAAAATACACGAATCCTACGTGGATGATACCATTATGATCGATGTAAAAGGGGATGTTGTCGGACAGGTAAATGCCCTTTCCGTATTTCAAATCGGCGATTTTATGTTTGGGCGTCCTTCCCGAATCACCGCCGAAACATATATGGGTAAGCAGGGGGTTGTTAATATTGAACGTGAAGCCAAACTGAGCGGAAAGACCCATGACAAAGGCGTTTTGATTCTCTCCGGTTATTTGGGACGAACGTTTGCACAAAACTACCCGTTAAGTTTATCAATAAGCATCACTTTTGAGCAAAGCTACGGTGGCATCGACGGCGACAGCGCTTCTTCCACGGAACTCTATGCTGTTATCTCAAGCCTTTCAAACATTCCCATCCATCAGGGAATTGCAGTAACCGGTTCAGTGAATCAAAAAGGGCAGATTCAGGCCATCGGCGGGGTTAATCAAAAAATTGAAGGATTTTTTGACGTCTGTAAAAGCAAAGGACTTACCGGCAAACAGGGAGTATTAATTCCCCGGGCCAATGTAAAAAATCTAATGCTTAAAAAAGATGTGATCGATGCCGTAAAAAAAGGAAAATTTCATATCTATCAGGTCTCTACGATTGAAGAAGGAATAGAAATATTAACAGATGTTCCGGCAGGGACTCCGGATAAAGAAGGCTACTTTCCTGGAGGAACCGTTTACGGCAAAGTACAGGAAAAACTTAAACGATATCTGGAACAATCATTTAAGCTGAAAAAGCAATTTGAGGATGAAGATGAAACAACCATATAGCCTTTTCGGATTTAAAAACTCAGGGTCATGAATATCATCACAACATCCATGGAAGGTGTTCTCATTATTGAGCCTAAAGTATTCATGGACAATCGGGGCTTTTTCATGGAAACATACAATCGGAACAGATATATTAAAGATGGCATTAATACATCATTTGTTCAGGACAACCTTTCTTACTCCGTGCGGGGCACAATCAGAGGGCTCCATTATCAAATCAGACGTCCGCAAGCCAAGCTGATCCAGGTCATAACAGGTGAAATATTTGACGTGGCGGTCGACATCCGGCCAGGTTCCGATACGTTCGGAAAATGGATCGGTTTATATCTTTCGGATCGTAACAAGCGTCAATTGTTTATTCCCCAAGGATTTGCCCACGGTTTCTGTGTGCTGAGCGAAACCGCCCATTTTTTATACAAATGCTCGGATTTTTACGCGCCTGATGACGAGGGCGGAATCAACTGGTCTGATCCTGAGATTGGTATTGACTGGCCAGTTGAAGATCCTATCATTTCGGAAAAGGATAAACCGCATCCTAATCTTTCTGATCTCACTGATGAACAACTTCCCTTTCTAAAAAATAGATCATGAGAATTTTAAAAGTTGATCAAAAGGGCAACGTCACCTGTGAAGACCAGTAACATCTCAATAAGTTCTGGTGTATTAAAAGATGATATTGAGCCGAATCCATAATTTATTGAGAACTTACGAGAACCCATTATAACATGCTTGAACCACCCAAAAAAATAGAGATCCTTGCGCCGGCAGGAAATTTTGAAAAGCTAAAGATCGCTATCCACTATGGAGCCGATGCGGTTTACCTTGCAGGTAAGGAATTCAGCCTGCGAAACTTTTCCGAAAATTTTACCATTGATGAACTTCAACAAGCTGTCAATTTTGCCCGAAGACACGATGTCAAAGTATATGTGGCCTGTAACATTTACCCGCGAAATGACGATCAAAAGGCAATTGCAGAATATCTTAACATACTGGAAGAAATCGGCCCGGACGCTCTAATCGTAGCAGACCCGGGAATTTTCAGGATGGCGTCTAAAATTATACCGCAATTGCCCATCCATCTCAGCACTCAGGCCAACACAACCAATATCGAAAGTGTTTTATTCTGGCAACAACTCGGTGTTAAAAGAATAAACGTCGCAAGGGAACTGTCTTTAAATGAGATAAAAGAGATTGTCAAAAATTGTGACTTGGAAATTGAAGCTTTTGTCCACGGATCCATGTGCATATCATATTCAGGTCGATGTCTTCTGAGCAGTTTCATGTCCAATCGTGACAGCAATCGAGGGATGTGCTCTCAATCCTGCAGATGGAAATATACAATAGTAGAAGAGTTGCGGCCCGGCCAATACATGCCCATCGCAGAAGATAACCATGGCAGTTATATCTTCAACTCAAAGGATCTTTGCATGATTGAACATATTCCTGCAGTTATCAAATCCGGTATAGTTTCTCTGAAAATCGAAGGGCGAATGAGAGGAATCAACTACCTGGCATCCACCGTCAAGGTCTACCGAGAAGCCGTCGACGCTTATTATAAAAATTCACTAAATTACAGTGTAAAAAAAGACTGGCTTAAAGAACTTGGTAGAATCAGCCACAGAAATTACTGCACAGGCTTTTATTTTGGCGACCCTGACCAAATATCCCCGGTCTATAAAAAAATAAAAAATACCGGACATACGTTTATCGGAAAAGTCACAGAAAGTGCAGCACAACTTGGCACAAAGATTGAAGTGCGCAACAAGGTTTTCAAAGGAGATATTATTGAAGTCCTCGGTAGAAAAGGTCCTGCAAAACAGGATAAGGTAAACGCTATTTTCGATCAGGACGGACAATCATTACTTTTTGCCCAGCCGTGCAGCAATGTGTTCGTTGCACTAAACAATGATTACACATCCAATGATCTGATTAGAAGAATTGATGAAAATTGTTCCTGATTAACTTCCTGTCTTTGCATAAACCCTAATATTGCATAAACAACATGGCTAAAAGGGGATCAACTATTCGAATTTCAAGCGAAAAACATAAAAATGCTTCCCTTTTTGATTTCGAACCCTTGGTGAATTCAAAGGATGGGGTCTGGGGTGGTGAAAATCACCTATAATATGGCTTTAAAAAATATCCCATATTTATTCCTTCCCGTATGCCTGGTTTC
>CAZKDT010000133.1:0-7761 GCA_964551515.1 uncultured Desulfobacteraceae bacterium
TCCTATAGATTTTTTACTTTGCCCTGAAAAGCCTGGTCCTTTGGGCCTCCGGCTCGTAGAGCCTACGCCTCGGAGAGCCAGGTCAGAGATAGATGGCTCTGCCTTGGAGTTTTGTGTCTAAAATCACAAATTTAAAACCGGTTCAACGCGTAGCGCAGGTGCTTGCGCTGCGTGAGCGATTGTTTTTTTTGGGATTTTGAATTTCAATAAGTCAATGAACTTCCAACAAAGCAAATCCCCTCTGGGCCAGGATTTTTTACTTTCGGAAACTCCTCATATACCGGCGGCAATGCCGATCTTTTCCGGCCAATACTTCCCCGGTTTTTACCGCATCCATTAACGTTTTATCCAAAGGATCGATAATGGCGGCATCGAGCCCCGCAAAGATACACATGTGCAGGTAGGCAACATTAAGCCTGCTCCGTTCGGGTAAACCGTAGGATACGTTTGAAAGTCCCGTTACGGTCTTGGCGCCTGGAAATTTTTCTTTAATGGCGGTTAACGTTTTTAGCGTAACCATTCCCGAATTTATATCCGTACTGATCGGCATGACCAATGGATCGATAAAAAGATTTTGAATAGACAGGCCATATTTTTCACAGGCGCCGAGGATTGTATCGCAACACCGGAGCCTTCCGTCCACCGTTGTTGAAATACCGCTTTCATCCATTGCCAGTGCAATTAGAAAAGAATCATGTTCGGCGGCAAGGGGCACGACCGCCTCCAGGTTAGATTTTTCAGCCTTGACGGAATTGATCATGGCAGATTTGTTATCTATAATTTTAAGTCCGGTTTCCATTACCTTTGGATCCGCACTGTCAATGCAAAGGGGAGTGTTGATTTGTTCTTGAATACTTTCAACCGCCCATTGGATAGATTCAATTTCATCTTCAAGAGATCCCACGCCGGTGCCCACATTTACATCAATAAAGTTTGCGCCGGATTCCGCCTGTTTTTTTGCCAGATCGACAAGGTTTTCTGTCTCGCGATTTAAAATGATGGATTTTACAGAAGAAAGGGTTGCGTTAATTTTTTCCCCGATGATGATCATATATGAATACCTCTATCATCCCAAGTTAGTTCGCTTTGCCGCCCCGCCTGCCATTCCTATGGCACGAACATGGCGCCATTAAAATATTTATAATTTTAACAAGTTGTTGAATTTCCGAAGACGTGAACTTAGCGCCCTTCGGGCGAACCTAAAAAATCTCTGACACAGATTACACTGATTACACTGCCCTTTATTTCATAAATGCCGCAGCATTTATGAAATAGAAGCATTGTTTGAACAATGAACCATTGTTCAAACCAACATAAAGCTAATCCGTGGCCATCCGTGTAATCCGTGTCTAAAAAGGAAATTCCTATACTATTTAATTACATGATACCGGCTTGCAGTCCGGGAATTTTTTTGCGGATGATATCTCGTATTTCAGAGGTGAGCGCCGGAGTTTCAGGTCGTCCCAAAATTTCCCTTGCTTTCTCTGATGCACGGATCCGTGAAGATTTTGCCCCCTCTTTCTCCCAAGTTTCCCTGTTATTCCTGTCGCTGAGTTGGGGTTGGTACTGTTCGGTTCGCATGAATTTTCGGGTGTGGCGATTTGAAACAAAATGCCCCCCCGGGCCAGCCTTTTTTAAAACATCAAACGCCAGGGTTTCTTCATCAACCGTGATTCCTTGAACAGCACGCATGACCATCCCGATAATTTCGTTATCTATGACAAGCTTATCATATGAAGCCGTCATACAAAATTCCAGGAACCCCGCGGCATCATGAATAAAGTTGCCGCCGGCCAACGCCACCATTAAACCGGTCAATGCTGATTCATAACCGGACTGCGAATCGTTGATTTTGGCATCAGACATGCCGGCGGTGGAATATAAGGGAAGGTTGTAGAAATTTGCCATCTGAGCTGAAGCGGCATTCATCAGACCCATTTCAATGGCGCCGGACAGGTATTTCATGTCGCGAAGATCAGTTATTGAAGATATGCATCCGTATAACACCGGGGCGCCCGGATTCACCAATTGGGTGAGCATAACCCCGATAAGGGTGTCCACGTTTTGCACCACCAAATTGCCGGCCAGTGTAATGGGCGCGGTGGCACCGCAAAGGGGCTCTACCGGCACAACCACGGGTATACCTTGCCTTGCAACCTCTATGGCTAACTGACCATAGCTTTCATCAAGCATAAACGGGCTAATATTGCAGGTTACCATGGAAATAAACGGGCGCTGTCTGAGTTTTTCCGGAGAACCTGCAATAAGTTCCGCCATTTTGATTACATTTCTCACTCCTTCCAGGGTATAAACGCCGCCCATCACATGCTTGCGGGTATTATTGAGCGCAGCGCCGAACCGGTTCACATCCACCGTTTCAACCGGCAGATCATTGGGATACACATTAAGCATATAAAAATGTATATTATCCAGAGCATCCACCATCCGAGCCATGTTCTTGATGTCTTCCAATCTGGACCGTCGTGCGGTTCTTTCCCCGGGTTCCTGAACATTAAGGGCGGTACCCCCGGTTCCCATATAAACCTTGTTGCCGCCGATTTCGCAGTCCAGTTCGCCGCTGTCCTCTCTGCCGCAAAGATGAACAACGGAAGGGGCCGGTTTGAGCAGTTCCATAACCAGCTCCGGATCGAATTTGGCTATTTTGCTTGAATCATTGATGTTGGCTCCCGCTTCTTTAAAAAGATCCAGCGCCTCCGGAAAATTTACCTGTACGCCAACTTCCGAAAAGATCTTAAGGCTTGTTTTATGTATTTTTTCCACATCCTCGTCGCTTAACGGCTTATACTGGCCTCCGTTGAGTCCCTTTCGGATCTTCATGCTTTTTTCCTTTCTTTCTTAGGAGCTCTCCTTGCCGGACATTCCGTCCTGCCGCAGTCCCAGCAAGGATTATAAGGCGTCCCGCCATTGGAATGTATTCCAAATACACCCGAAATAGACTTGCGGGGAATCATAAGGCATGAATCGTTCAATTCAACATCAACATCCCGTGAGTCTAGTAAATTAAAAAGTTTTTTCTGTTCAGTAATGGGCCAGTCACAATACCCCGGACTGAAGCATAAGGTCACCTGTTTGCCCTGATTTTTATATTCATCCTTCATATGTCGATGAAACGTTGCCACCATATTATCGGTAGCCACAGATGCCATGGTGTCTAGGATGTACGCTTCCGCCATGTGCTTATTGTCCATGAGCCGATTGATTTCGCTGTCGATACCATCACCTAACGTTGCGATGTAACATATAATATTGTCACAGCCTTTCAACATCTTTGAAAGTTTTGGACTTTTGAATTCCGGACCTTCTTCAAGATGTACGGTTCCCTTTTCCACCGAGTCGATTCCTGTGTTCTGGTGATACAAAGAAGGTTTGACAAGTTTTTCAAATACCGGTTCCAGTTTTTCTATTTTTAAGCTTGTCGAACGGGAAATGTTTTTGAATTCGTCACTCCCCAAGGTCTTGGCCAGCTCATCTTTTTTTATGATCGGTATGATTTCCATCTTAAAACCGCCTCGTCTCAACTAAGTTATTTCTGCAAAGAAATAAGACCGTTGAAAAACGTTCCCTTTTGTTTAATTCTTCAGTCAAACTCAGATTGTAATCCTCGAAATATTTAATGTATTCCGTCGGTTAAAATCTTCGGTTTCCCCTTTTCAAAGTCAGGGATCTTCGACTTGAATTTGAACAAATTTGAACATTTTTTAAAGGTCTCAATATCTCACACGGAAAAATTTTAGTGTAAATTATTTCAACAGAAACTATTACAACAATAAAAATCTTTTGTAAAGTCTTTTTTTTATAAATTCCAGGCAGGGATGTTTGCTGAGGTTCTCAGCGACCAAGAAAAGGTAAAATGCGCAGTGCTACTTGACTTCCAGATCCCGGACATCAAGCATGCTGGTCAGCATGTTAAGAGAATGTACGATCTGTTCTTTTTTGTCGGTTTCAGTTTTTTTCAAACCATCTATGATCTTTTGCTGGATAGGGGGCGGAGCATTTTGGGCCAACTTCTTTCCGGTTTCGGTGAGTTGGATAGTGATCACGCGGCGATCCGGAGAGTTTCGCATCCGTTCCGCTAGACCTTTCTTTTCCAAGCGGTCGACAACTCCGGTGACCGTGCTGGATTTAACCATCATATGGTTGGCGATTTTAGATGGCGGTAAAGGGCCATACTCATAAAGTATTAAAATGCAATTAAGCTGTGCCGAACTTACCTGATATTTTTTATTTAATTCTTTGGTATAGAGCTCGCTCGCCTGAATAAGTCTGCGGATCGAAAAGATGATCTGCTTGGTGTGGTCAGACGGGAATTTTTTGTTTGTAGTGTTTAGATTGCCGCTGTTGTCCGTTGACATAACATATTGTTCCTGTTAAAAACTTTTTACCTGAAACAATTTATTACTTCAAACAAATCAATAAAGCAATATAAATTATGTCTTCTATACTTTTTTTTAATATTTATACCCAGACGGCCTTTCTATGAAACCATCAAAGAGACCATGATCAAACTAACGCGTGTTTTTAAAACATTTGACGGCGGCCGTTCCTATGCGGTCAAAGATCTTTCTTTAACTGTGGGCGTGGGTGAAACTCTGGTCCTTTTGGGGTCATCGGGTTGCGGTAAAACCACTACCCTTAAAATGATCAACCGCCTGATTGAACCGACCCAAGGAATCATTGAAGTCGGAGGGAAGGATGTCATGGATCATAACCCTGTGGATTTGCGACGTCAAATCGGTTATGTTTTTCAGGGAATCGGTTTGTTCCCCCATATGACCATTGAACAAAATGTTGAAATTGTTCCACGGCTCCTGGGATGGTCAATACGTTCCCGGCAAGAGCGCATGCAGGAATTATTAGAAATTGTCGGACTCCCGGCCGAGAGTTTTGCTCAAAGATTTCCAGATGAACTCTCCGGTGGCCAGCAACAGAGGGTTGGTGTTGCCCGTGCCCTTGCGGCAAACCCTGATTATTTACTCATGGATGAGCCGTTCGGCGCTCTTGATGCCCTCACCCGTGAAGCTCTCCAGCAAGAATTGTTAACCCTGAAAAACCAGCTTAAAAAGACGATCGTCTTTGTAACCCATGATCTTCATGAAGCCCTCATGATTGGTGACCGCATTGCAATTCTGCATGAGGGCAATCTGGAACAGATCGGAACGAAAAAGGATATATTGAACACTCCGGCAACCCAATTCGTACAAGATTTATTTACGATAAAACGGCCGGACACTTTCATATAAAGGGGCACGACCTATGAGCTTAGATGCTGTGGTTGCGTATGTGGTCGAACGATTGCCGGAACTCTGGCTTCGAACCGGGGAACATCTCATGCTGACAGGATGCTCTACTCTGGCAGCCATGTTTATCGGAGTTCCCATTGGTATTCTGCTTTTTCGGGCCACATGGCTGCGAGGGCTACTGATGGGAGTCATTGGTATTCTTCAGACAATACCAAGCCTGGCCATGCTGGTCTTTTTACTGGCGCTGCTCAAAAAAATCGGTGTACTCCCTGCTCTCATTGCCCTTACCCTCTATGCGTTGCTGCCGATTGCCAGAAACACCCTTACCGGACTGGAAGAAGTCTCCAGAGAAATAATGGAGGCTGCCCAAGGAATTGGTATGCAAGAATACCAGCAACTCTTAATGGTCAGAATGCCTTTGGCCGCACCGATGATCGTAGCCGGTATTCGAACTGCCGCAGTGGTGGGAGTGGGAATTGCCACCCTTTCGGCGTTCATCGGAGCCGGCGGACTGGGCCAATTCATTAATCGAGGCCTGGCGTTGGCCAATACAAATCTTATTCTTCTCGGTGCAATTCCCGCCGCACTGCTCGCCCTGGTGGTGGATTTTTCCATCGGGGCTTTTGAGTGGGGGGTTCGACCGAAAAGAAAAAGGGATAAAAAAGGATCATTTCAGTGGTTGATGCGACGACTGGCCTTTATGTTACCCGTTGCTCTGGTTCTGATCAGCATCACTGCCTACTTCACAAAACCCGGATGGGTTTGCCAATCAGCAACGCAATTGAAAACGGGTCAAAAAATTATCAGAATTGCAACCAAAAACTTTACCGAACAGCTCATCCTCGGGGAGATAATGGCCCAGCTAATTGAGACAAAGACCGATTTAAATGTGGAACGTCGTTTTAATCTTGGCGGTACAATGATTTGTCATAGCGCCCTTGTCAATGGAGAGATCGACCTTTATGCCGAGTACACGGGGACCGGATTGACTGCGATTCTAAAACATCCGGCAATTTCCGACCCCGAGGAGGCGTTGAGCCGTGTAACCCAGGCTTATCATGAACGTTTTGATGCGCAATGGCTTAAACCTTTCGGATTTAACAATACATACGCGATTACGGTCCGTGAAGCGGATGCAAAGAAAAACCACTGGAACCGGATCTCAGATCTTGGAAATACTGCCATAAAGCTGCGGGCCGGTTTCACGGCAGAATTTGCGGAGCGGCCGGATGGTTATCCGGGACTCCGCCGGATCTATGGCTTTCGATTCGGTGAGGTCCGGGATTTTGATCCTGCACTCATGTACCAAGCCGTGACCAAAAAGGAAGTGGATATTATCTGCGCCTTTGCCACTGACGGGCGTATTGCAGCATATCATTTAAAGCCGCTCAAAGATGACCGGAATTTTTTCCCTCCATACCATGCCGCCCCTGTGATCAGAGAAGAAGTCCTGAAAAACCACCCGAAACTTGGTGATGTACTATCACTTTCCGGAGGAGTCATTGACAATGCTACGATGCAACGTTTGAACTTTGAGGTGGATGGGAAAAAAAGAAGAACTGCTGAGGTGGTAGAAGAATTTTTAAAAGCAAAGGGAATTCTTTAAAATATTACTCAAGTTTCGCACCCCTGAAACGGCGTAAAACCAGTTAATGTCTCACTAAATGCGTCAACATAGGACTGAAAATCATCCTCAATTTTGAAAAGTTGAAAGATCTTTGAAAAACTGACTCGGGAAAAACCTTGAAAGAAATCCCAAAGCCTATATGCATACAGATCTCGTAACATGATTGAAAAACAGGTCTTTTTTTTTGGACATTATCGGGTGTGGTGAAGCTTGAGGGCCAGTGTCCAATTTTCACGCAATCCCCCAAAAATTAAGGAGTCACGATTATTTTTTCAAGCTGAATGACGAGGTCTGGCATAAGTAATAACGGCGGAATCGTCAGCTAAATGTTCAAACAGACTGCCCAGAGTGCTGTAGTTTTCCGTCTCGTTTAAGAAACTCAAAAGGTTATGCCTTAGAAAACTGGCTGTAGTTGCAAAGACTTGAGCATTGAAGTTATTGCTTTGATCTTTGCCAAGATCAAGCAACTGCTTACATTCTTTGAAACATACTTCTATTGGCCACCGTTTGATATATTTTTTTATAATAGTTGATGAATGTAAGCTGGTATTGGTGCTAAGAAAGGCCGCCCATTTTGGTTCCTTTTTCTTCTTTTTACCCTTCTTTCATCTTCTATTGCGATTTCGGGGAAGACTCCATGCGTTCACTTTTTTACCTTCTTGCTTTAAAATATAACTTAAGAGTCATGCAATTTTTTAGAAGTTTTATTAAAATAATTTTGATTTCTCTCTAAAGAAAAACCAATAATTTTTCCCTTATTTGTCTTTTGATAACTTTTTACAACATAGGGACCAGTACCGATAGGAAGTAAATTATATTCGGAAAGATAATAATTTTGGGCATCAATTTTTGACCAAATATGTTTAGGAATAA
>CAZKDT010000134.1:0-7113 GCA_964551515.1 uncultured Desulfobacteraceae bacterium
CGGAGAGAAGCGGGGCCGGAGGCTTGATCTTGAGCAAAAATCCTCATTTATGGATGGACACTATTTAGAATATTTTTCGGTGAGTCCATCTTTATCATCCTGTCGATGGCTCAATACCTCTTTTTCTTCTTCCTGTTGCGTCTCGTTATCGGTCGTTGCCGAAGTAGAACATAAGTTGCCCCTGCACCGCCGTCACAGGATTGTGCGCTTGAAAAAGCAATGACCCACTTGCTCCAGGGGCCGGTGCTAAGCCATTCAATAACTCTGGTTTTCAAGACCGGTTTATCAGGTGAGGAAAGGCCGCGGCCATGAACGATCAGAACAGCTTTTTTACCTGTTGTTATCGAATTTGTTAAAAATATTTCAAAAGCATTCCGGGCATCTTCCACTCCGAGTCCGTGGAGATCAATATGCGCCTGTATTGAAAAATCTCCCCGGTGCAATCGTGTTGTGATCTCAGGATGAACATTATATCCTGTACCTTCGATGTATTCCGGAGTATCGGCAACAACAAAACCTATACCGCATTTTACAAGATTATTCAGCTTAAGCAAGGTTTCATTTTCTGAATCGTGATCAGGAGAGGCCAGCGGGCTGGATATGAAACTGTGTTCAATCCGGTCTCCTCTGAATATGGGTCTAACGTCTGCCATGGCCTCCAAAAAGAGTTCATTTTCATCTGCTTGTTTATTGGGTATATTTTCAGAAGGTATGGAAATACCATATTTGCTATTGCAGGTTTTCAAAACTTCCTTTTCCTCATGATTAACGGGAGAGGGCCCGGATTTTAATAATTTTTTTTCAAGCAGCTTTTTCAGTTCTTTAAACGGTTTGAAAGCTCCTGATGCCTTGGAAGTTTTCATATTGTTCCTCCAAATTTGACGTTTTACGGAGGATTTGTTTTTTGGATAAAAACTGTTTTTTCGTTTATTTCTGGTAACATCTCAATAAATTATGGATTTGGCTCAATTTCATCATTTAATACATCAGCACTTATTGAAAAGCTACGATTCCTATTGTTATCGTTTTGTTATAACTCGGGAGGCCCTGCAGGGATCAGACAGGCAAAAACCAATGAATGTTGACTGGCGTTTCTTATCTGGTGTTCTTCATTACCGGGTATGAAAATAACATGGCCTTTGGTTACAGGTATCCATTTGTCTTGGGATAATACTTCACCTTTGCCTGAATGAATGATGATCTCATGCTCCCATTCATGGGCATGTTTTGGGGAATAGCCACCTTCAGACAGTTCAAAAAAGCGCATGCAAAAATTATTAGCCCCGTCAGACTTACCGATCACTAAACGCCCCGTAATTCCTTTTACAGTATCAGTATCGAAACGCTTGGGTTCTGCTTCAGAATAGTGTATAATTTTCATTATTCTCTCCTTAACCAAATTAAAAATGCCAGATTATTTTTAATATCAATCTACCCGATTCAGGTCAACAAAAATGGAGAATGAGTAGCAACTTTTATTATGGTGCCAAGTTCATTTCCAGATACCGTGTGAGTGGTATTTTGCCACGATTTTTCGCGGCTGGAAAGCCGCTCTCACAGGGATATCTTTTCAAAATGAGAATTGCTGAAAATGAGTGATTGGTTATGCAGATCGGTTCAAAAAAGTGGAAGAATGTTATATTTAACGGCGCCAAAGATCTTGAAATTCAAATTGACCGGGAAAAAATAGATCAATTTGGAATCCATGCCTCTGAACTTTTTAAATGGTCCAGAAAGACCAATCTGACTGCTATTTCCGATCCTTTGGAGGTTGCGGTAAAGCATTTTCTGGATTCCATAGCGCCAGTCCCGTTTATTTCTCCGCATACCTCTTTGCTCGATATGGGTTCGGGCGGCGGATTCCCCGGGATTCCGCTTAAGATCATGATACCCTCTTTATCTGTCACTCTTATTGATGCCTCCAGAAAAAAGATCAGTTTTTTAAGACAGGTGATCAGAATTCTCGGTCTTGATAATATTGAGGCGTGTCATGTCAGGGCTCAGGATCTATCCAAGGACCGCAGGGTTAATAATACTTATGATGTTATAATAAGCCGCGCCTTATCTTCCATGATCAATTTTGTTCAGATGTCATTGCCTTTGCTTGCAAAAGATGGATTTATCATCGCCATGAAGGGTAAGATAACTGACATGGAAATTGAATCCGCACTGTCACTGATAAAAAAAAGCTCTGACATACAGGGAAACAGCATGAACAGTTTTAACATGGTATTGAAAAAGTATAGGCTTCCATATCTAAAGTCCCAACGGTCTATTGTGATTTTAAAGAGCGTTCTTAAATAAAAATTTATGTTTTAATAGGCATGGACAAGCGTTAATCTTTTTGATATCAAAACTTTCCAAGAATTATTGAGATCTAAACAAAAACATGCAAAAGGAGACGACTATGCACAGTAATGACGCGCAGCAAACCATCGATTTCACCGTTGACCGGAACAATCTTTACCGTGAGGAATCCTTCACCGATATTAAAGTTGCTGCCATAAGGCGACTTACGCCTGTAAAACCCGATGGATCTGATGATGAAACCCGAGATTCTCTTTTTATGGCACAGACCCAGTTGATGTCACCATCGGGGCCTGTAGTTCTTCAGTCCATTCTTGATGCAGGGAATTTAGAGCAAGCCATGGAGAGATTTCCAAAAGCCATGCAAAAAGAATTGGACAGGGTAAAGGCAGAAGAAAAGAAAAAGGAATAGGGGAGAGGTATACGAAAGTTTTAATCTGTGACAAAGGTGGCAGCGGGAAAAGTACCCTCTCGGCACTAACTACTCATAATCTTGAGGGTAGGAAACTGGGGACAAGTTTTCTGGAAATAGATACGATCTGTCAACGAATAGAAGATGTTAAACATAAAGTATGACCCTAAATGCAGGGCTATGACCTATTGTAGATTCAGATTCAACATATTTTAATGAAGAATCAACACCTTGAAGGCATATAAAAGATGAACGTCGAACATCGAATAATGTATCCCACCATTGAGTACGGCTCGCGATGGCGGGCAGGAGCGTCTTCCACATTCGAAGTTCGACGTTGAACGTTTGATGTTCGATATTCAAATTATTGCGTCTGAAATTACGAGTAAACCGTAACTTCTCAAAAAGTTATTGCTAAACAGATCAGCGGATGGCGCAGCAGGTTCACCGGAACATATTGATAATTTACAGTAAACCTTCATATCACGTTGAAATTACATATACAGGTCAGGAGTTCTGAAATGAGCGAAAGTGGGGGCTGAAGCGGTCTAACATCCAATGGAAAAAAAAGAAACCATAATAAACGGCGCCTATCCAAACCACCCGGTTGTGGCAGTGGGGGCCGTTGTTTTTAATGAAGATAAGGTCTTGCTTGTACTGCGTGGCAAACCGCCTGCTGAAAACCGCTGGTCCATTCCCGGAGGCTCGGTTAAGTTGGGCGAGACCCTTCAGGAAGCAGCAGAACGTGAAATAATGGAAGAGACCGGTCTAACCATACAAGCTGGAGACCCTGTATATACATTTGACATAATTAAACGTGACCAAAAAGGGAAAATCCTATTTCACTATGTGATTGTGGACCTGGAGGCCAATTATGTGAGCGGAAAACTCATACCCGGGGATGATGCCACTGATGTATGCTGGGCCTCATCCAGAGACGTCAAAACCTTGAAGGTCAGCGCTGCGACGCATAAGCTGTTAAAGCAATGCTACAGTTCCGAGTGGATGTAAATCAAAACCGGCGGTTATATGTTTTTAAGGGGAGATAACGTGTATGGGCACAAATAATATTATTTTTTTGGAAAATCTGGAATGGTTCGACGATACCGGCAGGGAACTTGTTCACCGACTTCCCCAGAAAGGTTCCGGGGAAATCAAATACGGGGCTCAACTTACGGTAAGAGAAAGCCAGGCAGGGGTCTTTTTTTATCAGGGTAAAGCCATAGATGCATTTGGATCGGGTAGGCACACCCTTAAAACAGCCAATATCCCTATTTTAACGAAAATCCTGAGCCTGCCATGGGGACTTACCAGCCCGCTCAGGGCGGAAGTCTATTTCGTAAATATAAAGGTATTTACAAACCTTAAATGGGGGACGCGAGACCCGGTGGCCTTTAAGGATTCCGAACTGGGTCTGATCAGGCTCAGGGCTTTTGGAGTCTTTAACCTTCAGGTCATGCAACCGGTGTTGTTTATAAACAACCTTGTGGGTACCCAGGGCATTTATACCACCGGAGAGATTGAAGAATATCTTAACCGTGTTATCGTATCCAGGTTTAATGATTACATGGGAGAGACAATCGACTCGATCCTGAACCTTCCTGCAAGATACGAAGAGCTTTCCGAGGCTATGGTCAAACGTCTCCAGAAGGATTTCAGCAGCTTCGGTCTTGGTCTCACCCATTTATATGTCAATGCCATCACTCCCCCGCCCGAGGTCCAACAGGCCATCGACGACCGGAGCCGTATGGGTCTTTTCAAGGATATGAATAAACTCATGCAGATGAAAGCGGCAATGGCCATGGAAAAAGCTTCGGAAGCCGAGGGCGGCGCCGGCCCCGGGATGGGCATGGGACTTGGCTTGATGATGCCTGCCATGTTTTCCCAATATTTTACCGGATCACAGACTAAAACCGGGCAACCAGGTATCCAACAAGAGTTTTCATGCCCGGATTGCAACAATTCCATTCCCCCGGATGCAAAATTCTGTCCATTCTGCGGGCACCAGCAGCTTGTTTTTACACAATGTGTAAAATGCGGCAAAAACTTAACTCCCAGCGCAAAGTTTTGTTCACGCTGCGGACATCCGGTAGAAAAAAAGCCAAAACCCAAGGTTTGCTCAAAATGTGGTAGCGAGAACGTGACCGAGTCGACTTTCTGCAACCAGTGCGGGGAGAAGCTTTAAGTGCAGGCAAGTTACATATTTATTTCAATCTTAAAAGCCGATCCTAAGGAAATAGTCAGAGACAATGGGTTATGTCATATTTGACTGCGAGTGAGCTAAACAGTGAACTAAAGGTTGAAGGGGTGCATTACCAGTTTGTTAATTACTCTCCAAGACTTTTTGGTTTCAGGTGTCAGGTTTCAGGTATCAGCTAATTCATTGCTTACTCCTGACACCTGAAACCTGATTGCAAGGTTTTCGCTCAAAAAATGAATAATTTAATGGGGGAAAGCCATTTTAACAAATCGGCAATGCTCCCGTTTGAAGTGCCTAAAGTTATGGTATTCTCTATCTTTTAGAGATGTAATTGACTTTTGTATTGAAACATGTCTAACATTCTGATCGAACATCAATGCCCGCAATGCGGAGCGCCGGCCGTGCTGAAGGAAACAGATCGACTCTTTGCCTGTGAGTTCTGCCGGGTAAAGTCTTATCTGCTTCAAAACGATTTTTTCCGCTATATACTCCCCAATTCCGCCCCGAAAAATAAAGATTTATTGTTTTTTCCTTACTGGAGATTTAAAGGGATGCTTTTTTCGTGCGTGGAAAACGGAATAAAACACAAAGTTGTAGATATCAGTCACCAAGCCGTGAAATCCAGTTATTTTCCGGTTTCCGTGGGGCTACGTAGTCAGGCGCTAAAGCTTAATTTTGTTACGCCGGAAAGCAGGGGTTACTTTCTGGAGCCCGCCCAGTCATTTAAAAACGTAATGAATATTTTTAAGCATCGTTTTAGCGCTTCTTTGCCAAATCCGGTTTTTTACCAGTCACATATTGGTGAAACGCTCAGTCTTATTTATTCTCCTTTTTATGCAGAGGATAAAATATATGATGCCATATTGAACAAGCCGGTTACGCCGGTACTGCCGGATGATTTTGACGCGACGCTTCTTCAGGGTGGACGTCCCGACGGGCGCATTAATTTTATCCCGACCCTTTGTCCGGATTGCGGATGGGATTTAGAAGGCAGGCGAGATGCCCTGGTTCTGAACTGTAAGAACTGTAATTCGGTCTGGAGACCGAGTGCAAAGGGATTTAAAAAGCTGAACTTTGCAATTCTGCCGGCAAAAGAAGAAAATATTATCTATCTGCCTTTCTGGCGTATAAAGGCCGATGTAACCGGGATTATGCTCAATTCTTATGCGGATCTGGTCAGGATTGCCAATATACCGAAAGTGGTTCAGAAAAAATGGGAAGGTGTGAAATTTCGCTTTTGGGCCATGGCATTCAAGGTCAGACCTCAGGTTTTCCTGCGCCTTGCTCGAAATATAACCCTTGTACAACCACAGGAAAAACTGGTCAGAAAATTGCCGGACGCCCGACTTTATCCGGTAACGTTACCGATTGAGGAGGCCATTGAAAGCCTTACAGTAAACCTGGCCGGTTTTATAAAACCCCAAAAAAAACTTTTCCCCATACTCCGGGATATAACTATAATACCAAAGAGTTATCTCCTGGTCTATATACCGTTTGTTGAACAATATCATGAATTGATCCATTCCGAGTTTCACCTTGCCATTAACAAGAATCAGCTTGAACTTGCATCAAATCTTTGATGATATGGGTCATTAGGCTGCCGGACGATGGACCATAGACGTTGTTAACTGATTATTGGTCTTTGAACCCTGTTTTTGGTTTCAGAAGCGAATTACATATGTTTTGAAGTTCTACAGCATTATTTGAGAAAATCCATTCTACGCCCCTTATTAGCTCACGGAATAAGCAGTTTTTAGAGCCGATAAACCCCGTTCCAACACGTTGTTTCTGCTTATGGTGTTTTTTTAGCAGGGTATCGGTTATTAAGAAGTAATGCCCGGTGATTCCCCCATAGTTTTTCCAAAGGGCCAGATTACTTAACCCTTTAACATTGAGCCGGGCACTGGGAAGAAATGATGATGAAGGTACAAAGTTGATTAAGATAAACATCTCAGGCCGGAGAGAAATAAAATGGAAATCAACCTGAGACGTCAGGTGACTGAAAAGATCTTTCAATACCTTGTTTTGATATACGGGATCAGGATATTTTTCTTCCTTGATTTCAACCATAAGGTGTAAGGTTTTGCTATACTTTTGAATTACTTCGGAAAGAGAAGGGATAAATTTGCAATGTTCTTTTAACTCGGCAAGGGTTACCTTGTTTACCTCTATATTGGACTTAAACATCCTCTGA
>CAZKDT010000134.1:7123-7714 GCA_964551515.1 uncultured Desulfobacteraceae bacterium
AGGTTCCTGTCATGGAAGACAACCGGTTGCAGATCTTTGGTCCAGCGGATATCAAATTCTATACCCCACACCCCGGCTTCTTTTACACGATCAAATGCAGCGATCGTATTTTCAAAAACCGTCTTATTATCATGCTCTCCCCGATGTGAGACAATTTTACACTGTTTCAATAGCTGCCTATCGGGGATGGGCTGCGGTAGATTCGCATAGAAAAAATCGACAACCTCAAGCAATTGTTTTTCAAGCCAAGGGGTGATTCTCATAACCGTATCCTTGATAGTTTGTTTTTAGTCATAATATAATATAATATAATATAATATATTATATTATATAAAAGAACAAGTGGTTATACTTTTATAGTTAAGATATAAGTTTAAGTAATTATCATTGAAAAACAAAATGAATTATTTCACACAGTTTATATTCCGGCAAAAAATAAATAGAATAAAATCCGAATTTTGTCAAATATTTGGTGGAAAATAGTTAAGTAGGAAAGTATTGACCTATGTTTTTCATTGAAAATGTTCAACAGTAGTAACTCTCATTATGGCGCCAAGTTCATTTCCAGATACCGTGTGAGTGGCATCTTGC
>CAZKDT010000135.1:0-7709 GCA_964551515.1 uncultured Desulfobacteraceae bacterium
CCGTGATTCAAAACACAGTTTAAATGTCCGGAGTGCCTTTCTTCACATGATAGGTGATTTTCTATTTTCGATTGCGGTCTTACTCAACGGGTTGGTTCTGATATATAAACCATGGTACTGGCTCGATCCGGTGCTTTCGCTCCTGATAGTTCTGTTTATTTTAAAAAATTGCTGGACGATCTTAAAAGAAGCCACCGCCGTTTTGATGAATGCCACGCCCAAAAATGTTGATCTTAAAAACATTCATCATCATATTGAGAAAATACAGGGCGTTCAAAATGCCCATTATCTCCATGCATGGAATGTGAGTGCTTCCAGCATCGCATTTTCTTGCCATGTAGTAGTACATGATCAGCAACTCAGCAATACTGAAAAACTGGCTAAAAAAATTCGTTTAGACCTGATGCATCTTTTTCATATTGATCATCCGGTCCTGCAATTTGAAACTACAGAATGTGGAAACGGGAACCTGCTCTGTGAACTTTTCTGTAACAACCGGGATTAAAAATAAATAAAGGATAGTTAAAAAAGGAAGAATAAAGATAATGAGGTCGCCATGAAAAATTTTATTCGTGTAATGAAAGCCCTGGCAGATCCCAATCGAACGATTATTCTCAAATTGTTGCAAAAACAGTGTTTATGCGTCTGCGAGATTACCGATGTCATAAAACTAAAGCAGCCGTCTGTTTCCAAACATTTAAAAATTCTTGAAAATGCCGGGCTCGTTTCATCTCAAAAAAAAGCACAACGGGTGTGTTATAAAATTACAAATGGCGAAGACAGCCCTTATGCAGCCGCTATGTTAGGGAATTTAAGACACTGGCTAAAAGAGGCTGAAAAAACTGGTCAAGCCTGAACGTAGTAGTAATATAAGGATTTATCATGGAAAAATTTATTATTGTCGGTCTAATTATTTTGTTTGTCGCTGTTACCATGACCATGGTTGGCAAAGGTGGCGGTAATTTTTATGTCTTGATTTTGGTTATGGCCGGAATTCCCATGCACCAAGCTGCTGCGACAGGTCAGTTTATTCTTTTTACAGCAGCGCTGGCAGGTATGGTGATATTTCAGAAAAACCATGTGGTTGCGTGGCCGCTGGCCATTTTTATCGGTTCAATAACAGCCATAGCCGCTTTCGCAGGAGGGTATTTTTCTCATTTGTTCAGCGGCTTTTCCCTGAAAATAATTTTTGCAAGTCTTCTCGCTATTGCCGGAGCCATGATGCTTGTTCCTGTTAAAGAAAAAACAGATTTTAATGAAAAAACAAAATTTGGAGGCTGGCGTTTTAACCTAAGAGAGGAAAGCCATGTTGTAAATCTTTGGGTTGCATTACCCGTAACCATACTGGCAGGCTTTGGATCAGGAATGGTGGGAGTATCAGGGGGATCTTTTCTGGTTCCCCTCATGGTTTTGGCATGCGGTGTTTCCATGCATGTGGCTGTTGGCACAGCTTCAACTCTTATTGCTGCAATAGCTTTGATGGGTTTTGTCGGTCATGCAATTCAAGGCGATTTTAATCCGGCATGGGCAATACCACTTGCCATAATTACAATTATTGGAGGTGCTATAGGAGGTAAATTTGCAATGAAAACAAAGCCGAAACATCTTAAACAGCTATTTGCTTATACGACATGGGCCGCTTCTGTTTTTATGATTATAAATGCCTTCTATTCAATATAATGAGGAGTAAACCATGATAAAATGTTTATTGACTGTTACACTTTTGAGCCTGGCGTTTATAAGCTTTGCCGGTTGTGCCCTGGTGCATCCGACGGATCCATATGTCGTTTCAGTATCAGAACAAAACCAAACGTTATTTTCGCCCAAATCTGATTCGTCTGCTCTGCCGGATAGCCTAGTCACGCTGAAAGAAGCGATCCGTATCGCTCTTGAAAATAACCCTGATGTGGCTATGGCTCGGCATGAAATAAAGGCTGCAGGAGCCCGGCATGACCAGGCGTTCGCCCGGGCCTTGCCAAAAGTTGATGTCATCGGGGGCTATACCCATGAGATGGATGATCAGCGTTTGATGCAACCCCGCTATAACGGAGAACCGGGAGTATTTGGAGACGATATTTTTTCTGCCAATATTGTTTTGTCCCAGCCGATTTTCACTGGCGGACGACTGATTAATGAAATCAAGGCGACAAAATTGCTCCGGCAGGCAGCAACCCACCAGTTGGCCCGAACCCGCAAGGCGCTTATATTCAACGTTTCCAGTATATTTTATGCAATTCTTTCACAAAGAGAAGTCATTACCTCCCTCGTCTTCTCCCAGAAAACTCTGAATGAGCATCTCAAACGAATAAACGATCTGATTGCTCAGAAAAAAGCCGCCAGAGTAGACCGGTTGCGTACAGAAGTACGGATTGCAGATATTGACCAGCAATTGACCCAGGCAAAAAACATCTTATCTGTGGAAAATCGGGTAATGGCAAACCTGATGGGAATTTCCGATGAAAAAAGATCGATCACCCTAACTGGAAAACTTGCCAGGGAATCTGAATCGCCCGGCAATCTAGATAACAGGATCAAGGCAGCATTTAAGCATCGGACGGATTATATGGCTGCCCGAGCTGTTTTGGAGGCCCATGCAAAAAAAGTTGATGCTGCCAGTGCCGAACACTGGCCGTCCATTTCCCTGCAGGGCACATATGGTGGAAGATGGGCGGAAAACCCCTCGGAAAGTCCTCCGGGAACGGATGAATCGGAAGATATGGGGCAAATCGGTATTTTTGTGAATCTTCCGGTTTTTGAAGGCGGAAATATCGCCGCCCGTGTGCATGAGGAACGCGCCAACCTTGCCACATCTCAGGATAAGCTGCGTTCCCTTGAATTGAACATCCGTTTAGATGTGGAAACCGCATGGCTGAATATCGATACGGCCCAAAAAAGGATCAATACCACTGAAAAAGCCATTGCTCAGGCAAAAGAAACTCTTCGGATCGAGAGAATGAAATATGATCAGGGTAAAGGGTCGATTACGGATGTATTAGATGCCCAGTCGGCTATGTTAAATTCACAAACAAACTATTACCGGGCGCTGGCCGACTACAATACGGCCCTTGCACAAATGGATCTTGCAACAGGAGAAGTGAAATGAAAAACAAAAAGTTTCAGTTGTTACTTACAATTTTTATAATAATTATGCTCATTGGCGGTGCAGCGGCTTTGATAAAGAAAAAACGAGCTAAACTGGCTAAAGCGCCGAAATATGGTTTATCTCCAACGATCGTGCATGTGGCAAATGCGAAAAAGGGCAGCCTTGATATTCATATAAACTATGTTTCTGTTGTTAAACCGTTTCGAAAAGCCGACATTTCATCACGTGCTGCGGCATCCGTCATTGCAGTTAATGTTGATGAAGGAGATATTGTCAAAGCCGGTGATCTTCTGGTCAAACTTGATGCAAAAGACATTTATGCGGACATCGATGCCGTTTCCTCCCAGATCGACCAAGCAAAAGCGGAGCTTTCTGCCAATAAAGCCACTGTGACGGCATTGGAAAAATCTGCTTCTTACTGGGACCGTGAAACAAAACGGGACGAAAACCTTGCAAAGAACGGCGCCATACCGGAATCTCAGGCCGAAGGCACTGCCAATAAGGCGGACGATATCCGGGGGCAGCGAGATGCCTCGCGTAAAAAAACCACTGCCCTTCTCAGGATGGTTCAGTCGCTGGAGCATAAAAAGGCACAGCTTAACGCCCAATTAGATTATTATGAACTGCTTGCCCCTCTAAGCGGGGTTGTCACCCGGCGACTGGTCGATCCGGGAGACCTGGCATTTCCCAACAAGCCTCTAATTACGGTGGAAGACAAAAACCGCCTGATGCTCGTATTTGATGTGCCCCAGCAGGATCTTGACCGTGTTCATGAAGGATTACCTGTGGAATATCATATTGCAGAAAAAAACCGGCGCGCAAAACTCTCCCATCTTTACCCGGCTCTTGCAGACTCAAGGATGATTCGGGCGGAAGTTTATCTGGACGACGAGGATAAAACCGGCCTGACCACAGGAGCCTATATTCCTTTAACCGTTAGAATTGCAAAGCTTGAAAACACAATTCTTGTTCCCATGGCTTGTCTAATTTCTCCTCCCGATACAAAACCTTATGTTTATGTGGTAAAAAACGACCGCATAAAAATCCGGCAGGTTAAGATACTGAGGAATAACGGCAAATATGTTGCGGTTGACGGTATTAAAACTGATGAAAAAGTGGTTATCAACACTTTTTTGGGATGGGCACAACTTTCAGATGGAATGCCGGTGGAGGTGGCAAAGTGAATCTGACCAAATTTTCTTTAAAAAATCCTTATACCATCCTGGCACTGACGCTGGCAATTGCGGCTCTTGGACTATTTGCTTTTTTCCGTACGCCTACCGATCTTTTTCCGAATACCGTTCCGCCCCAGGTGGTGGTTATTACCGTGGAACCCGGAGCTGCAGCACGGGACGTATCTGACAAAATCACGGAAATTATAGAAAAAGAGATCAACACCATCAGCGGCCTGAAACGGATCGTTTCCACCTCAAGAGACGAGGTGTCATCTGTAAACGCCGAGTTTTATTATGATAAATCCATCGGCGAAGCGGTTATCGACGTGCAGAATGCGATCAGCCGAATTCGGCCCGAATTGCCTGCCGACAGCCTTGAACCGCGCATATACCGGATTACCGATGCAACTCGGCCGCTTGTTACAGTGGCATTGTCTCCAAAACCGAAAAGCAAAAAGACGCTGTCGGAAATCCGGCTTTTGGCGGAAAATCAGATTGAGGATGCAATACTGCAACTGCCCGGTATTGCGGATGTGGATATTTTCGGCGCTCACCAGCCCGAAGTCCAAGTGCGTGTTTTTCGGGACAGTATGGCGGCAAACAAAATATCCATCGGTGAAGTCATTGGGGCCCTGGCAAAGCAAAACATTTCAAGTCCGGCGGGCACCATTTATTCAGGGAAAAATGAATATCTGGTACGGACCACCGGAGAATTTAAAGACTTAAGCGACATTGCCGGCTTTCCGATCCGGCATGATGGTAACGGCTATCTACGTATCTCTGATGTGGCAAAGGTCTCCCTAGGCGAACACGAACAACGAAGTATCTACCATGGCAACGGCAAAAAAGCAATTGCCATCAATGTTCTTCGACCGGAAAACGGTCCCACCGTTGCGGCCATTAAGAGCTTTAAGGCATTGCTGCCAAAGCTTGAAACCGAGTACCCTGATATTGATTTTGCCATTACAGACGACCAGCAACCGATTATCGATATTAATGTTCACGGTATGCGGACAAGCCTGGTACAGGCAGTTTTTATGACCATAGTGATAATTTTCGTCTTTCTTGCCGATACCCGTGCGGCCATGGTGGTGTCGGTGAGCATTCCCCTTGCGTTTTGTATTTCTCTGGTGGTTCTCTGGTTCAGCCCATACACCCTGAATATGGTAACCCTTTCCGGTCTGATCATTGCTGTGGGTATGGTGGTGGATTCATCCGTGGTTGTTCTTGAAAATATCTACCGTCACTTTCGTGCAATGAAAGAACCGAATGCTTTGCTGGCCGCACAGGAGGGAGCCAGCGAAGTGTCCCTTGCCATAACCGCCGGTATGTTTACCACGGTGATCGTACTGATACCGGTCATGTTTACCGGCGGATACACCCAACAGGTGATGCGTCCTTTGAATATGATGATTTCATCAACACTTGTGGCGTCTCTTCTGGTGGCATTGACTATGATTCCGCTTATGGCGTCCAAACTTTTGGGACGCTCTCATGAAAAGAAAAATATCGCCGAACGGCTTTTCGGATATACTGATAAAGGAGTTTCCAGGCTGTCAAAATTTTACATCTTCATACTGGAGCGTGCGCTTCGATGGCGAATTGCTACGATCATCATCGCCATAGGGTTTTTTGTTATTACCATGCGCTTGGTGCCTCCCTTAAACGGCGGAGAACTGATGCCGCTCATGGATACAGGTATCGCTCTCCTTGAGTTCGACACGCCCGGTACCGACACACCAAAACAGGTGGAAACCGTATTGAGCCGTGTGGAAAAAATGATCTACGAGCAACCGGGGGTGGAGATGGTATCCTCCGTTGTGGGGTCTGAACCCGGCCAGATCAGTTTCGGCGGAGGCGGAGCAACGACCCAGTCTGCCAAAATCACGGTTCACCTGTTGGATCGAAAACACCGGGAGGAAACTATCTGGCATATAGAGGACAAATGGCGGAAAGGCCTTCTGAAAATCCCTGGGGTCCGAAGCTTTCGAGTCAGTGAGTACGGCGCCACACCACTGTCCACAACCAAAGCGCCTCTGGATATCATTATTAGCGGTCCGGATACTCAGGTTCTCAACCGCCTTGCACAACAGTGCATGGCATCTTTGAAAGGCCTTCCCGGCCTGGTTGATGTTCAGCGGAGCTGGTACACGGACAAGGTTGAACAGGACATCCGGTTTGATCCGGCCCTGGCCCGTCTGTATCAGATCACACCTGCCGATGCCACCCGGGAGATGAAAGCCCATATCAAAGGAATTGCAGCGACTCAAATGCGGTTGAAAGGATACCTGGATATCCCAATCAATGTGCAGTATGCCGATGCAGACATAAACAACCCCAATAAGATCAACGAAGCCTATGTGTCCACGAAATTCGGGCCGATTCCGTTGCGGGCAATGGCAAAGGTAACAAAAAAGCATGACCAGCCGTTTATCACCCGTGAGCGCCTGGAAAACACCATCGATGTCACCGGCGGAAACTATATATATACCATAGCCCAGGTTGCAAAGATGGCCCAAAAGCGGATTTCAGGAATAAAAGTACCCCAGGGGTATACCATAAAGACATCGGGGACTTTTACAGATATGCAAACCGGTCAGAAAGAAATGGGCCGTGCGTTAATCATCGGCATTGTGCTGCTCTATTTTCTCCTGCTTGCAATGTTTAAATCTTTCGGCCATCCGATAACTATTATGGCGGCCATTCCCTTGGCGGTTGCCGGAGCTTTATGGGGTCTGCTTTTGTTTGACAAGCCCATGTGCAAACCTGCCACCATGGGGTTGATACTTCTCGGTGGAACCATCGTAAACAACAGCATTTTACTGCTCGATTTTATCATAGAGGCACGAAAGCGGGGTGTGGAAAAAACGGACGCTATCATTCAGTCTGTTCAACTCAGGATCAGACCCATTCTTATGACGACTGCATCGACCATTGTCGGACTGGTTCCACTGATATTTGAGATGGCCATAGGCCTTGAACGGATGAGTCCTCTCGGTATTGTTGCAGCCTTCGGCCTCCTTGTGGGAACTTTTTTAACCATGATCGTAATTCCGGTGGTTTATTCTTCGTTAGATAGCGCAGGGACTGCATTTAGCAAAATGGTACATCTTGGTAGTTAATAAATTTTTTTATCGCAACGTTTTTATTTTACTTTTTGCTGATACGCCGAAAAGCAAAAAGATAAAGCTTTTTAGTGGGATATCAACTCACATACTTATCTAACAAAGTTTGGGCTATTTTCTTTTGCCGTCCTTTCAACGGCAAAAGAAATAATAATATTAAAATATTTTGCCACCAAGGTGGCCGAAGGAGCGAAAGGGCCTGAAGACTGCCCGCCGCTGGATGATGCCAACAGAGAAGGACTGTCGAGTTATTTGGGACGGTTTTGCTTTGATTTTTGATTATTACACGGAGGATACGATTGATGA
>CAZKDT010000136.1:0-7701 GCA_964551515.1 uncultured Desulfobacteraceae bacterium
AAAACCAATCTAATGAAGGCGTTGGCGGGCCTTGGCGTTCTGATAATTCTTGTCATTATTGCCGGCGTTTGTACCCGTTACTTATTCTTGCAAAAGCGCCCTGTTGAATCTGTTGTAAAACCCCGTGCAACGAAAACACCAAGGTTTGAAGTCTATTCTAAAAAGGAGGTACCTCCTCATAAGCCCATACTAAAACCGGCGCCCAGAATACAAAAAAAATTACCTAAGATAGCTATTATTATCGATGATATCGGCTATAACAAGGATATAGTAGAAAAATTCCTCGGACTTGATACGGTTTTAACGTTTTCTATACTTCCTTACAGCCCTTTTCAAAAAAGCATTGCAACGTCCGTGCATTCAAAAGGATTGGACGTCATGCTTCATCTACCCATGGAACCTAATGAATATCCCACGGTCAACCCGGGACCCGGAGTGCTTCTGACCTCAATGTCTCCGGATCAACTCATCAACCAGCTCGACAAGGACTTGAATTCTTTTCCTTTTATCCAAGGGGTAAACAACCACATGGGTTCAAAAATGACCACGGTTTCTACCCAGCTATACCAGATTTTCTCTGTTCTGAAGAAACGAAAGCTCTTTTTTGTCGACAGCCGCACAACAGTCGATACACTCTGCAAACCGTCCGCTCATTTACTACAGTTACCTTTTGCGCAAAAGGATGTGTTCCTTGATCATATCCAGGAACCCGATTTTATTCGAAAACAGATAGACCGGCTCATACATATTGCCAACAAGCATGGTGAAGCTATTGGTATTGCACACCCTCATGAAGTTACATATGATGTTCTTCGTGAAGCGCTCCCGGAATTGAAAAAAAAAGCGACTTTGGTTCATGCTTCCGACATAGTGCATATTGAAAGTTGACGGTCTCGTAAAAAGTCCGACTTCTGCGTTGTGCTGCATTTCACAATCATTCAACGTACGATAAGTACGCTCCCTGCGGGACCGGCGGATAGCCGATGATTGCAAAATTTGCACGCCTTGGATTTGAACTTTTTACGAAACCGTCTAAATCGGACTTTTATGAGTTCATTAAAGTTAGAGTCACAGAAAATAGAAAAGAATCTCGGCCCAAAAGACCAAGTTTTTCAGGACAAATATTAAAAAAAGGTGTCATACAGAAAATGGCGTCTATAGACTTTGATTTCAGGCAGTTAGAAATATTTTGCAAAGTGGTTGAGCTAAAAAGCTTTTCAAAAGCCGCCGATGCTGTTTTTCTGGCACAGCCTTCGGTCAGCGAAAGGATAGCTACCCTTGAGAGCAGGGTCGGAACTCAACTTCTGGATCGCCTGGGAAGGCAGGTGGTTCCCACCGCGACAGGCAAACTTCTTTACAACCATGCGTGTATGTTGTTGAATATGAAAAAGGATGCTTGCAATGAAATACAAGATTTTCTCGGAACAAAACAAGGGGAAATTCATATCGGCGGCAGCACCATCCCCGGAGAATATATCTTTCCTAACATATTAGAAAATTTTCGAAAAAAACATCCGCTTGTGACGGTTGCCTTGACAATTTCAGACACCAGTGAAATTGAACAACGTGTTATGAATGGCCATTTCGAACTGGGCGTCATTGGATCGAAAAGCACGAATGACCGCCTTATATGTCGTGAGCTGTGGAAAGATGAACTGCTATTGACTGTTCCTATCGGACATAAATGGGCCGGCAAAAAGCAAGTTCCCTTTGAAAATTTATCCAAAGAACCATTTATTTTGAGGGAAACCGGTTCGGGCACGCTGAAAATCATTAAAGAATATCTTAAGGTGCCGCACGCAAAGGATATCAATTCCCTTAATATCGTAGCGCGGTTGGGTTCCTCTACAGCAGTCAAAGAAGGAATAAAGTCGGGCCTTGGCATATCTATTCTGTCATTAAAAGCCCTTGATACGGAACTTAAAACAGGAATGCTTACTACCTTAAAAATAGAAAATCTTACCATGGAGCGAAGTTTTTATCTGATCCGGGATAAAAGAAGAAACGTTTCACCGTTATGCCGAGCCATGCTCGACTTTTTAGTATCCACTTCCGAAAATTAAGGCAAGCAAGCATTTCAAGGAATTAAGAAATCATGTCACAAATGGCACCGCTAATTTATTTGGATTATAACGGAACAACACCTATGGACACTCAAGTAACAGAAGCCATGGGGCCGTTTTTGGAAACAGAGTTTGGGAACCCTTCAAGTAGTCACTGGTACGGCATTGCTCCTAAAAAAGCGGTTGAAACCGCACGCAGACAGGTCGCGGGACTTCTGGATTGCAGCCCCGATGAAATTATATTTACAAGTGGCGGCACTGAATCCAATAACCATGCCATTACGGGAATTGCCCGTGCGTTTCGTGCAAAGGGAAACCACATCATCACCAGCCGGATTGAGCACCCGGCAGTTCTGGAAGTATGCCGCTTTCTGGAAGGTTTTGGATTTGAAACAACCTATATACCCGTTGATAAGCATGGACTTGTGAGGGGATCGGATGTTGAAAAATCCATAAGACCCGAGACAATCCTGATTACCATTATGCATGCCAACAATGAAGTGGGAACCATTCAACCCATTGAAAAAATTTCCATGATCGCCAAAGAACAGGGCATTGTCATGCACACGGATGCGGCTCAATCCATCGGTAAAATCCCAACACATGTGAGCAAGCTTGGTGTTGATCTTCTGTCCATCGCGGGTCATAAAGTATATGCTCCCAAAGGTATCGGCGCCCTTTATATCCGGCAATCTGTAACGCTGGAAAAATTTTGCCACGGCGCAGGTCAGGAGATGGGTCTTCGGGCCGGCACTGAAAATGTATTTGGAATTGTCGGTCTGGGAAGGGCCTGTGAAATTGCCGCCCGTGATTTGAAAAAGAATATGGAATATATGAAACTGTTACGAGACCGACTGTATGATGGATTATTTTGTGAGCTTGGACAGATAAAACCAAACGGGCATCCGGATAAACGGCTGCCCAACACCCTGAGCATTTCATTTAAAGGGCTTGAGGCCAACAGGATTCTCGAAGAAATCGGGCTTGAAGTGGCGGCTTCCGCCGGTGCGGCCTGCCATTCGGATACCGTGGAAATTTCCCATGTTCTCCAGGCTATGAATATTCCGTTAGACTGGGCCAAAGGAACCATAAGGTTCAGCGTCGGACGGATGACCACTGTTGATCAGATTGATAAAGCCGTTCAGGTTGTTGTTCATGCTGTAAAAAAGCTGCAAAGCGCTTCTCAATAACCATTATTCTCAATGTGCTGTCGCTTTTCCAAGAAAGATCAAAACAACCGGACCGGAAGCAAAAAAGTTGGTTATACTTTTCCAACGTTCCATTTTTTCAATACTCCCCGATTTCCAATGTTTCATCATGTGCTTCTTCGACTTCTTTCCAGGTTATTACCCGGTTTCATAAATCGGTTTTCTCTATGAAAACCGCCCTTAAGTATCGGATATTCCAGTTTGACAAATCGTAATATCCTTTGTAATTGTATTTTTTCATTCAAAATAAAACCTTTGAAAAATGTTCGATTTTGCCTGCCCGGTTAAATCCGAATGTAATATTTAATCGGGGAGCAGAACCAAGGAAATCTCCATGTATCAATTTTTCGGCTTTACCTGAGCGTACTATATAAATTCTGCCCGGGTTCGGTAGGCACAGGGTTTGGCCGAAAAATCACGTCTATTATTATTCAGTGAGCATTTGTTACATTCATTATTCGATCAGACTCTGCCGAATCCCGTTTTCAAAGCATTCAGGGCAATGGTGCTGAGCGCCCTGCGGTCTATAAAACCACCGGAACCGTCTGAAAAAGGAGAGTTCAATTCCCCTTGCCCCTTCCGAAACTGAAATATGAGTTGGATAACAGGCGTGCGTTATTGTTTGCCGTTTTTTTATTAAACCTAAGTTGAACAATCTTAGATAAACTAAAGGAGGAATAGGAATGAGGAAATTAGGGTTTTTGGTCGGAATGATGATGGTGTTGCTTTTTGTTTGCGGAATGCTGAATCCCTGTTGGGCAGGATTCAAGATGGAACTTAACGAACAGACCAAAGCGGAGATCGGCATCTGGATGCAAACCTCATATCAGTGGGTTGAAGACGGAAAGATAAATGGGGACCAATACGAAGATGTGAACGATTTCATGATACGCCGGGCCTATCTGTATCTGAAGGGGGATGTGACCCAGTATGTCAGCTTCTTTACTCACCTTGCCTCGGATAAGGTCGGGATGGAAAAGCCGACCGGCGGGAGTTTGGATAATTCCGGCATGGGACTGGGAACCGGCGTTGCCTGGCGAGACCTTTGGATTACCTTGAATTTGGACGAGGCCCTTAAAGTTCAGATGGGACGAATGTATGTACCCCTGACACGTAATTACGGCACAACCTCCACCAAATGCATGTTGACCGCTGATCTCCCTTTTTTGCAGGGAGGGTCACGAGGCGGCATCTTTTATGCGCAGAAAGTGGGACGAGACGACGGGCTGACCCTATGGGGTAATCCCCTGGACGGGCGCTTGCAATACCGATTAATGATTTCCGAAGGGGTCGAGGGTAATGCAAATCCTGAAGACAACCTCCGGTTTGTGGGCCGGCTTTCGTTAAGTCTTCTTGAGCCGGAGACGAGTTGGTTTAACAAAGGGACGTACCTCGGGAAGAAAAAGGTTTTGAGCCTTGGCTTTGGTATGGACAGTCAAGACGATCTCACATTAGCCGGCAATGAGGGCCAGGATAATACGGTCTGGACGGTTGACGCCTTCTTTGACCATCCGGTGGGAGAGGGAGCGGTCACCTTGGAAGCCGCCTACATAGATATCGACAATTGCACCCAGGGCAGCCCGAATTTTTATCACGACCTGGAAGCCGGCGATGATGCAGATAACTGGTACATTAACGCGGGATATCTTCTGCCAGGATTCATCGGCCCGGGCCGACTTCAACCCTATATACGATATGAAACCGTGGATGTAGACAAGAAGAATGAAACCGACTTTTTTAGTGGCGGATTCAACTATTATCTTAAAGGACACAACTGCAAGTTAACGGCAGATTACATGTACGTGGCCCCGGATAACCCTGAAAAAGAGGAAAGGGACATCTTCACTTTTCAGTTTACCGTGGGATTTTAATTGATGAAATCAAAGGAGGAGATAAATGGGTCAATTCAAGAACTTTTTTTCCACACGGTGGGGCATCATCGGCGTTGGCGCTTTTATTGGAGTGATTGCCCCGCTTTTACAGAAATGGGGCAATCCCGGAAACATGGGCATCTGCGTTGCATGTTTTGAAAGAGACATTGCCGGGGCCATCGGATTTCATCGGGCGGCGGTGGTTCAGTATATGCGACCCGAAATCATTGGGTTTGTCCTGGGTTCATTGATTGCAGCATATAGTTTCAAGGAGTTTCGGCCCCGTGCGGGCTCAGCTCCTATTGTTCGTTTCGTGTTAGGGGTTTTTGCCATGATCGGGGCGCTGGTCTTCTTGGGATGCCCGTGGCGGGCCCTGTTGCGCTTTTCGGCCGGCGACGGAAACGCCATTTTCGGGTTACTCGGACTGATCGGTGGGATCTGGATCGGCACGCTTTTCCTCAAGGGGGGATACAACCTGGGTCGAACCGAGAAGACATACCCCTCAGTGGGGTGGGTATTGCCCTTGATGATGTCAGGTTTTTTTATTTTAATGCTTATTTATCCCTATGTGAAGGGTGAGGCAAAAAGCGGGATACTGTTTTACAGCCTCAAAGGACCGGGCGCCATGCATGCCTCGGTGCTTGTTTCTCTGGCCATCGGACTTTCCATTGGATTCGCCGCACAGAGAAGCCGATTTTGTACCATGGGGGCCTTCAGGGATCTCATTCTGTTCAGGCAGGCGCATCTTTTTCTGGGACTTCTTGCGCTTGTGGTCCTGGCTTTCATAACCAACCTGATGGTGGGACAGTTTCATCCCGGCTTTGTCAAGCAACCGGTGGCCCATACCATGCATGTCTGGAACTTCAGCGGCATGGTTCTGGCCGGTCTGGCCTTTGCTCTTGCCGGGGGATGTCCGGGTCGACAACTTTTTCTGGCCGGAGAAGGTGACGGAGATGCAGCGGTTTTTGTTTTAGGCATGATTGTTGGGGCCGGAATTGCCCATAATTTCGGCCTGGCCAGTTCGCCAAAAGGGGTGGGACCCCATGGAATCGCAGCAGTGATTATCGGTCTTCTGGTCTGCCTGTTTATCGGTTTTACCATGAGAAAGAAATAGGAGGTAAAAAATGAGTGTAATTGTCGACGCAGGAGGGCTTTCCTGTCCCCAACCGGTCTTGATGACGCTGGATAAAATCAAGGAGATGGGAAAAGGAGAAATCATCATAAAGGTGGATACGGACACCTCAAAGGAGAACGTGAGCCGTGCCGCCCAAAGCCAGAGCTGGGATGTGGCGGATATTAAAGAGAATGAAACCGGATATACGCTGACCATAAAAAAGGAGTAGGGCGTGTCTTTTTTTAAGCGATTAACTTCGAGGAAAAAGAAAACCGAAACATCATGCAAAGCGGACAGGGGTATCCTGGTGTTTGAGCATACCAGTGAAGTGATCAAGGCGGAAAGCATCCTTAAAAAAGCGGGATGGAACATCCGGGTGATGGGCCCTCCGCCTGAAATTCGGAGCGGCTGTGATCTGGTTATCGAGATTCCGCTTATCGAGAAACTAAACATCTTGAGGACATTAGAAAACATCGGAACGTCACCCATGGAAATAGTGCCGGTCAGCAGTCCCTTACTGCAGCCCGTAGATCTTTTCCAAAATAAGGATTTTGGGAAATACCTTATGATCCGGGCGGCCAATATGAAATTAACGGTTGAAAAAGAGACGCAGACAATCGTGAATATTTCAGGAGGAGGTTGCCCGGATGTGCCCTATCTGGCGAGCAAGATGGTCGGGATGTCACTGAATGAGGCGCCAAGCCCCCGGGAAATCGGCCACACCCTCTGCGGGTATGCCCTTCAATTGGCTTACGAGGAGATGAAACGCAGGTGATTGGAGTAGTGGGAACGGTTCCTGATCCGGACTTCCCTTTGGTGACCGGGGAAACCCGCCTGGAAAGTGACAGCATCACTATCCGGGGAAAGCAGATCCCGGTAAATCGGGGGACCCCGGCCCTGCTCGCTGCAGCAATCAAGACCGCACAAATGCTTAAACAAGGTCCTCCATTCGCATATCTGGTGGGAGATGTGGGTCTTGGACACGGCAGCCGGCGACTTTATGAATATTTGATCGGACATTTGGGGAAACGTGATTTTAGTACCCTTGTTTTTCATTACCTTCAACCGGATGTGGACTGGCACAATCGGGTTCTGTTCGCCGTGGAAGAGATGGAACGGCGACCGGTCTTGATTGCAGATGCGGGGTTTATGTACGCGGCCAAAATGAGCGGGCAGTCTTCTCAATATGATCTTTTCACGCCCGATATGGGGGAGTTGGCTTTTCTGGCGGACGAAGAAGCGCCGCATCCCTTTTACACCCGGGGATTTATCCTGCATGAGGAAAATCGGGCGCCGAAACTGATCGCGCGCGCATACACGCATAAAAATGCCGCACGTTGCCTTCTGGTCAAGGGAAAACAGGATTATGTTGCAGACCGTCAGGGAATTCAGACGACCATTGATAATCCTATGGAAGAAGCTATGGAGGCCATCGGAGGCACAGG
>CAZKDT010000137.1:0-7698 GCA_964551515.1 uncultured Desulfobacteraceae bacterium
TGAACTCCAGATGGCATCCTGAAATCAGTGAAAAACAGCCCTGTTATTTACCCTATAATAGGTGCCTGTGGTACTTGTTTATATTTCAAATTTTCAGAAACAAGGCGCCTAAGAAAAATTGCAAGGGGTGCAATATCCTGCTCCACACTTCCACTTTCCAACGCGTCCATATAGTCGTCTCGTTTTTCAAGTGGAATAACAGTCCAGGGATATCCGTCCGCAGCGAGCATCACATTCATTAGAAATCTTCCAATACGGCCATTGCCATCCATGTACGGATGGATATATACGAACACGAAGTGCCCCAAAACTACACGCACCCATGGTTGCGGCTCTTCTTTGAGCAAATCAAAAAATGCCGGCATGCAGTCCCGCACTGCTTCATAACGTGGTGGCACATGCATTGAACGGCGGATATATACCTGGTCGTTGCGGTAGCCGGCGAGGTCTGCTGTCCGCAAAAAGCCGGCTGCTACGCTCGCTCCAAACATCTCACGGTACCAGTCACCGTGATCATCATGGCTAACGACTCCGGGATTTTTACCTTCCAACACCTTGAGTACGCTTTTCCGGACCGCCTGATAAGCCTGCCAGTACCCGCGTGCAGTTAAAGCATTACGGCATTCACGGTCATCCTCGTTTTCATCCGGATTCCACTCGCCACTGCGAACCCGTTCAATCAGCTCAGGGCTGACCCGGTAGCCTTCAATGGACAAAGAATGGTAAGCATCCGTAACGTAGATGTCATCGACTGCCTTGAGATAAGCAGTGATGTCGGAAGGCCGGCCAGGGGAAGACGGAAATTGTTTGAGGATGGGTTCTCGCATCTGTTGCCACATTAGGCGAATACGGTTCACGTACGGCGACGGTTCGCTTGTTGGCAGGATCAGATTAACTGTGTCTTCAAATGGATTTTTTTCACGAATGTCGTAGTCTGCGGTTTGCATTGTTTTGACAATATCGTCGGCAATACGGTTACGTCCGATATTTCGGAACGCACCTGCAAGACGGCCGGCAACCGTGGTTCGTCCACCTTCAAGGAGCAATGCAAGCACATCAGATACATCGCGTACTATGGCCAGAGAAGCGCGAGCGTCCGTCGCGTTATTTAAAAAAAATCCGGGTCCGCAGCTCGCCAGACCCGCAGGTACAGAGAACAGACGTAGACCATCCTTTTCTATAACTTGTCCAGCCCCGGGCAGGGCCGCACGCGTTTCGAATAAAGACGTGTTATGTGGCAGTATTGTGATCTTGTTGCGGGCCTTTGGTGAGCGTACAAGCAATTGGCGTGGAACCGCTATGTTCCCAACATGCAGCAATAGTGACTGCTCAGGAGAGAGACTCCAATTCGTCCCAAAACGCTCCTTCAAATAGACTGCACAAAACCCCCAGAACAATGCGTACCACGCAGTGCTTTCCCCCGCGACCTCATCCGGATGGACAGGAATATACCAGCCCTTCATGACCACCTGCAAGAAGCCGTTTTTGACCAGGCGTTCACGATGCGTCCGGGTCAGATCACCCGAACGAACGACGGCGAAACCTCGCTCTTGTAATGCTCGCAACACCTCAAGGGATTCAGCCAGTTTTTTATGTGGGATAGCCATAATAGTTAACTCTCGTTCTTTCGTTAGCCTTTTATGCCGTACAATTATTAGCTTTTAGCGCAATGCTAAATTTAGTTTGTTTAATTGTATCATTGTTAGCTTATTTTGTCGAGTTCTTTTTAGCTTATTCTGTTATGGCGTACTGTGGGACGTTCGGGCACAATGCAAGGCGATTGGGGTCGGGCCACGGTAACCAACCATAATAACAGCAAAGGAAGGTTAAAATAGGACCCGAAATCGTTTTAAATCACTCTTTTTGGCTCCAAAAATGACCTTTTAAGCCAAATAGTTTCCATTCAGAAATTGCCCTTTTCCTTGCCCAGCTTGCTCAATGGAAATTATTTTTCTTTTTATTCCATCGGTGTTAGATCCGTGTTTAATATTTAATCGGGGCCCAATCTCTGCGCCTGCCCCGCCTGCCCTGTGAAACCGTTGTTGCTTTCGTTTCACCGGGGTAGCTCTGGAAGATGGTACTGGGGTTATGTTCAAAAAATTAATCCGCCAAAGTTCGGTGGCGAATAACTCCTCGAAATATTAAACATATGCCTATGGTTATTGTAACATCTCAATAAATTATGATCGCATTATGATTGTCTTACCACGAAGATCACGAAGGCCACGAAGAAATGCAATAAAAAACAATGACTTCGTGTTTCTTCGTGCACTTCGTGGTGAATAACCATTTAACAACTGAGAATCAAACTAAAATTAGCAACCCGGAACTTATTGAGTAGTTACGTATCTTTTTCTCGTTTTTTTCTCGTTTTTGGCAAATTTGGCAAGAATTATTCTACCGTCCAATTTCGCGCCTTTAAGGGATTTGAGGACTTTTTTTGCCACGCTTTTTTCAACATCAAAGAATGAAAACTCTCTTTTGAGTTCGATCCGGCCGAGTTTTCTGGAGGATATGCCCGATTTGTCACAGACCAGTCGGACGATAGCGCCTTCTTTGAGTTTGTTCAGGCGGCCGACATTCATGAAAAATCGCTGGGTATTGCCTGCAAGGCGCTGTTCGGCTTTATCTGCCTTTGTTTGGCGTTTTTTGACTTTCACGTTTATGTCTTGGGCTCCGCGGTAGTAATCGAGAAAGCGGTTGAATTCGGCTGAGACAAATCGACGGATCAATTCTTCCTTGCTGAGAACGGAAAGGGTTTCAAACACCGGGGGAAGGTAATTATCAATTTCTTTTTTGTTGACGTCCGCTGAAACCAGTCGATCCACCATTGCGTAAAGCTGCTTTTCGCAAACGGCGCGTCCGCCGGGGATTTTTTTATTCTCGAACCGAATTCCGCTTTTAGATTCCAGTTCTTTGATCCGTCGGACTTCCCGGGTGTTTACCAATACGATGGATACGCCCGATTTGCCCGCCCGGGCCGTTCGACCGCACCGATGGGTGTAACGATCCGGTTCATCGGGAAGATTGTAATTGATGACGTGGGTGATGTCATCCACATCCAGACCCCGTGCGACCACATCAGTAGCCACCAGCAGTTGTAGAGTCCGTTCCCTGAATTTTTTCATCACCTGGTTCCGTTGCATCTGGGACAGGTCGCCATGCAGCGGTTCGGCATTGTAACCGTCTTTCTTCAGCTTGTCGGCCACTGTCTGGGTTTCTATGCGCGTGCGGCAAAAAATGAGGCCGAAGATATCGGGGATATAGTCGATCATCCGCTTGAGGGCCGCGTACCGATCTTTTTCTTTGACCACATAACAGGCGTGAGAGATGTTTTCAGCGGCTTTGTTGCGCGAGCCGGCGGTGATGGTTACCGGACGGGTCATATAGGTGTCGGCGATTTTCGCCGCTGCATCCGGCATGGTGGCTGAAAAAAGCCAGGTTCGCTTGTCGTCGGGAGTCCGTTTCAGTATGTCGTCGATATCTTCCTGAAACCCCATGTTGAGCATTTCATCGGCTTCATCTAGGACCGCATAGGCCACCGTTTCCAATTTGACAACCTTTCTATTGGCCAGATCTAACAGTCGGCCGGGCGTGGCCACGATGATCTGAGCCCCTTTTTTTATTAAAGTGATCTGCTCCCGAATATCGGCCCCGCCGTAGACGGCGGTAATACGTGCGTTCGGGATGTGCCGGGCAAACAGTTTCAGATCGCCGCTGATTTGAAGGCAGAGTTCCCGCGTGGGACAAAGAATCAGTCCCTGGGGATTTTTTGACTCAAAATCAATCAACTGGATCAGGGGCAGGCCATAGGCGGCAGTTTTCCCGGTACCGGTCTGGGCCAGGCCGATGATATCGGTGTCGCCCGTTAACATCCGGGGAATGGCTTTTTCCTGAATCCGGGTGGCATGTTCAAATCCGAGTTGGTCAATGGCTCGGATGATTTTGTGTTTTAATCCAAAAGAAGAAAAATTCATAAATACTTTCCTGATAAAGGCCGGGGGAAACCGCTGCCGGTAATGTCGCTTAAAACAAAAAAAACCGCCTCGGCGCGTTTCCCGGACGGCTTTGTTTGGTTTTCGGTATTGAATCCGGTGATATTGCCAAGCGACATTGCGATATCCGCCGGATTATTTTAATAAAAATGTGTTAATATCGTTTATTTTTGAATTAATCAATCTTTTTTATCGGTGAGAGTGGAATCCATCGAAAAAAAAGATCGCAGTCCGGACGGCGGGAATGGTTTGAAAAAATGAATGACCGGGTTATGGGTATATGTCCCCTATCCTGCCCCATACATCCTGTACGTCAGTCAGATCCCACTACTCGATGACCTGTTTGGTTCTTAGCTCGCTCCGAAGAAGTTCAACACGCCGGCGATTGACACCAAAATCCGAATAGCCGATGCGAGACGCCGAGAGAATCGAGATGATCCCATTGGACGAATTGAAGTATAGCTCAAGATCATCAATAAATCGGAAGATCAGACTCTTGCATTCCACATGGATATAGTTATCGGTTGCCGTGACAATGGTCCATCTGGGTTTTGAAGCTATTTCATCCTGGATAAGGGGCCAACTTACGTTAGGCTCCCCTTTTAGACGAAACGATTCAATTGCATGCTTTTCATCTTTGGCTTCTGACGATACACAATTTGGGCTTTTAGAGCAGTCTCTAAGTACGGACGGATCCATATCGATTTCGTTGGATCGTTTTCCGGAACACCCATTGACCATAAACAGAATCAGCGCCAATTTTAAACATCGTTGAATAGACCTGTACATTTAGAACCACTTTTTTCATCACGACCAAAACTTGCATCCCCGGTGTTATTTTTTCACGATTTTTACCACTCATAATTTAACATCTCGGATATTTTACAGCTTGCCCTAAAAAATATAATTTATTTAGAAACGATCTTTTTCCTCATATATGAAATAATGGTTTCTAAAGCAATTTTGAAGAAACACCATTATTATTTTCCTGCATTTTTACATCTCCCGATAACCTACACCCCATCTAATTTCCACTCAATTTCATCAAAAATGTCCTCCATCTGATACAACATCTTGTCGGCTTTGGCCAAGTTCCAATCCGCAATATGTTCTTCGACTTTCTTGTGAAGTTTACGAAGTTCGTCTTTGTGCTTCAGTAAAATCTTTCTAACAGGCGGATTCCCTTCCAATTCGTATAGGAGCTTGTTCAGTTTCCCAACAATGTCAAAGAAAGAGGGTCCTTCCTCTGCCCACGCTTCATCTACATAACCCAGAGCCTTGGAAATCTTAGGATAATCTGACTTCATGTCCTTTTTATAATAGGGACGAACACGGACTGTCAATTGCATGGTTTTGCTCATGGGCTTTTTTCTCCTTCCTGTCTCCGACAAAAAATCAAACGGTTTTTAGCAATAAGTTAACATCATTTGAAACAAAACAATTTTCAAAAAGCCAAAATGTAACCTTAAACCTTGAATTGATCGATTTTTTAGATTTACTTGATAAAATTGACTTCATTTTCATTAAATCAATTCTAAAGCATCTACCAGGGCCAAAGCGGACATTGATCCCGTATGCATTCTTTATTTTTAGGAAATTGTCGGCAACGGATCTTTTTATCAACGATTAATGTTTTATCCATAATTTCTTTGAGTAAACGTGATGCCTCCTGAAGGGCCAACCAGACATCTCTCTGACAGCATCGGGGTGCAGTGTACAAAGATATCTTCCCCAATACCTTCTGTGTTTGTCAGAGGATATTTTGCTCTGGATGGCCTCAGAATAGCTGCCATTCATACTTAAATTGGGAAATCATTTTTATATTCTAAAACCTATTACCTGAATTTTTCTTTCATTTTTAGCTTTCTTGTTTTTGTGACAGTCTTTAAGCATTCAAAAAGATTTATTTCAGGCCGCTTTTTATTAATGCCTCTGCCATGGGATTGTTAAAAGACGATTTCTGGTTTTTCTTCTTTTTTGGTTTTGGGCTGCAATGAAGATTTTTTTTCAGCACAGATGTTTTTACATCAGGATCCGGATGGACGGTGCTTGATTTCATTGACAGCGAAATCCGATTTCTGGCAAGGTCCACCTCTATTACGGTCACCAACACTTTCTGATGAACCTTGACGATGTCAGACGGGTCTTTCACGAAACGGTCGGACATCTGGCTAATGTGAACCAGGCCGTCCTGATGGATGCCGATGTCCACAAAAGCACCGAATGCGGTAACATTGGTTACGATTCCGGGAAGTTTCATCTTTGGCCTTAAGTCTTCGATCTTTTCAATACCGTCGGCAAACGAAAACTCTTCGAATTTTTCCCGGGGATCGCGTCCCGGTTTGGCCAGTTCATTGAGAATGTCGTTCAGGGTGGGGATTCCTACGTATTCCGTCACATATCGTGAAACCTCTATTTGACTGCGAATCTCGGGGGTTTTCATCAGGTCAGGGACCGTAGCCCCCAGGTCTTTGGCCATGGCGTCGACAATGTGATAACTTTCAGGGTGCACTGCGCTGGCATCCAGGAAGTTTTCAGCGTCCGGAATCCTCAAAAACCCGGCCGACTGTTCAAAGGCCTTGGGACCCAGGCGCGGCACATTCAACAGCTGCGTTCTGGACCTAAAGGGCCCGTTGGCCTCGCGATGGGCAACAATGTTGTTGGCAATGCCTGCGTTGAGCCCGGAAACATAAGTCAAAAGCTGAACACTGGCCCGGTTCAAATCCACCCCCACACCATTAACGCAGCTCATCACAACGTCGTCCAGTGCCTGTTTCAGGGAGGTCTTATCCACATCGTGTTGGTACTGGCCCACGCCGATCGATTTGGGATCGATTTTTACGAGTTCCGCCAAAGGATCCATCAGGCGCCTTGCGATCGACACAGCCCCGCGTACTGTCAGATCATGATCCGGAAACTCTTTCCGGGCGGCCTCGGAAGCGGAATAGATCGACGCCCCGCTTTCATTGACCATGATTACCGGCACAGGGTTTGAAAACGGAACTGCTTTAGCAAAGGCTTCGGTTTCCCTGCCGGCCGTGCCGTTGCCGACGGCAATGGCTTGGATGCCAAAACGTTGGCACAGAGATTTTATTTTGGCAGATTCTTCAAGGGCTTTTTTATCGGACAGGTGCGGAAAAATCGTGTCGTAATGCAACAGTTTTCCCTGGCGGTCCAGACATACGAGCTTGCACCCGGTTCTGAATCCCGGGTCTATTCCCATCACGCGCTTAGCCCCCAGCGGTGGGGCAAGCAAAAGTTGGCGCAGGTTTTCAGCGAACACTCTGATGGCTTCGGTATCGGCTCTTTCCTTGGCGTGAAGCCGGGCTTCGGTTTCCATTGAACGCGAAAGCAGGCGTTTGTAGCAGTCCGTTATCGCCAGCCTCACCTGGTCGGAATCCGCCCCTTGTCCTTTGATGAAGAGGTTTTCGAGCAGCGCGATTGCCTCGGCTTCATCGGGCCGTATATCGAGGTTCAGGACGTCTTCTTTTTCGCCGCGCCGGATGGCCAGCATCCGATGAGAGGGAATAGTGGACAGCGGCTCTTTCCACTCAAAGTAGTCTCTGAACTTGGCGCCTTTTTCCTCCATGCCGGCGGCCATGCGGCTTTCAACCGAGGCTTTGGTGAAAAATAGGTTCCGCAGCCCGGCCCGGCCCTTGTCGTGTTCGTTAACAATTTCTGCAATGATGTCCCTGGCTCCGGC